>JAOUJT010000058.1 GCA_029883105.1 Gammaproteobacteria bacterium | reverse complement strand
CCGGGCATGCGGCGTCAGAGCCTGGCATCATGTCTGCCCTGGTACAGGCCTGCGATGATATGGCCGATAAACTGTCGGAGCATGGTAAAGATCATCTCTAGGATGACGATACATATTCTATAGAAGAAAAAGGTTTTGTGGTCATGGCAAGAATACTGTTGGTCGAGGACAATGAAGATAATCGTGATATGTTGGCGCGGCGATTACAGCGTAAAGAACATGAGGTCATTCTGGCTGTAAATGGGCAGGATGGCGTTGATAAGGCGCATAGTGAAATGCCAGACATCATTCTAATGGATATGAGTATGCCGGTAATGGATGGCTGGGAGGCCACGCGCCTACTTAAGGCAGATGTGAGTACAGCAAAGATTCCGGTGATCGGTCTCTCTGCACACGCCTTGAAACAGGACTACGAGAAGGCTCTGGGGGCTGGCTGCGATGATTATGAGATAAAACCTGTCGTGCTTAATCAATTGCTGGAAAAGATTGAGAAGCACACGGCCTAGCCTGAGCACGGATGGTTATGGACAGCACCAATATTTATGCATATATCCCTTTCTTTACCTTCCTCTTCACCATAGTTGTAACCACATACATACAAGCAAAAACCCGCAGTAGCCGACTCAAGCATGCATACATTTATTTCTCGCTGGCACTGACATTTTGGATATTCGGGGATTTGATGCTATGGCTACGTATCGATGAGACCTGGTATGTAACTATCCTGAAAGTACAATCGATCTTTTGGCTGCCTGTGGGATTGTTGTTTTTGAATTTTATACATGCCTATCTTGATCGAGGCAGTAGCAATATTATTAAGTTCGGAATGGTGGCATATGTATGTGCTGTATTGATTTCACTGTTCACCGATCATGTGATTGCTGGATATCGCGATGTGTTCTGGGGAGTATTACATGAAGCGGGTCCATTACATGCAGTATTCACAAATATACTAGTAGTTATACCGTTGTGGTATGCGATCTACTTGCTGGTAAGAAGCTTGCGGGATAAATCTCTTGCGCGCGATAAGACGGCTTCTGTTCTGCTATCCATAGGCATCGTATTTGGAGCCGCTATCAGCTATGTGACAACCGTATATTTTCCTGATGTATTAGGACGTACCGATGTTCTGCCACTACACGATGTCGGTATCGCAATACATTCCTTGTTTGCATCCATTGCCGTTTCACGCTATCGGTTTTTACATATTGAATTGGCGGATGTCGCCGAAGATATGTTCGCGCGCATGCATGACGGCGTTCTGATTTTGGATGGCATGGGCAAAATACAGCATGCAAATGTGTCGGCAAGAGAGATGCTAAAGCTGGGATTTGACGAATTGCCGCAACAAAAAATTGCCAACTATTTTTACACATATCCAACCGCTATGGCTTTTAGCAACTATGAGTTAGAAGTTAAGGATGATGAAAGTGTGTATTCCATCACTCAGGCCCCCTCTGTTTATGGTAAGAAAGAGAGTGGCAAACTTGTCATAATTAGAGACATCAGTGAGCAGAAAAAATCTGAAAAAGAAATAAATAAAATCAATCGTGATCTGGCACAAGCCAGAGATGAAGCATTAGAGTCTAGTAAATTAAAGAGCCAGTTTCTGGCAAATATGAGCCATGAATTACGAACGCCGTTAAACGCGGTCATTGGATATTCAGAGATCATTGAGGAAGAGGCGGAAGAATTAAAGCAGGGGCAGATAGCCAGCGATGCCGATAAGATCAATCGTGCGGGCAAACATCTGTTGTCATTGATTAACGATATCCTCGATCTGTCTAAGATAGAAGCCGGAAAAATGGATGTTTATATCGAAGCCTTTAGTCTTGCTGAATTGTTGCAAGATGTTGTCATAACCTCACAGCCGATGCTAAATAAAAATAATAATGCGTTTGAACATGTTGATAATAGTATTGGCCTGATTGAAAGCGATCAGATCAAGGTAAGGCAGATTCTATATAACTTGGTGAGCAACGCAGCAAAATTTACCAAGGATGGGACGGTAAGACTCGATGCTAATGTGCTAAACAAAGAAGGAGTTGTATACCTAGAATTGCGGGTGTCAGATAATGGCATAGGAATGAACGAAGAACAGTTAGGGAAATTATATAACGCCTTTATGCAAGCAGACGCCTCAACGACTCGTCAGTATGGTGGTACTGGCTTAGGCATGGCAATCACCCGACATTTTGTTGAATTGCTCAATGGTACAATCGAGGTGAAAAGTGAGTTGGATGTAGGTACGGAATTTACAGTGTCGATACCAATTAAATATGAAGAATATTCATATGATTTGGCAGTTGAGAAATCTGCGGATGTGGGCGGTGCGGATATTCACGACGGTTCGATCACTGTGTTGGTGGTGGATGATGATGAACCAACACGTGAATTAATCACACGCTACCTGGTTGCAGAGGGTATTAATGTCATTGCAGCTAAAAACGGTGCTGAAGCATATAATAAGGCAATTAGATATAAGCCAGATTTGATAACTCTTGATGTGATGATGCCGGGAAAAGATGGTTGGGCCGTTTTAAATCAACTCAAATCTGACGCAAATCTTGCAGAAATTCCGGTAGTGATGATGAGTATGGTTGATAATCAAGGGCTGGGATATGCATTGGGTGCTGCGGAATATCTGGTTAAACCGGTAATCAGGAAAAGTCTGGTTGATGTGGTGAAACGAAGCCTGGTGCAGAGTCAAAATAAACAGATCATGATTATCGAGGATGATGCCGATATGGCTAACTTGATGATCGCATTGCTGGAAGATGCGAAATATGAGGTCTGGCATACTGATGCTGGGCAGAAGGCCTTAGAACATTTGGAGAAAAACAGGCCGTCTATGATTGTGTTGGATTTAATCATGCCAGGCATGAATGGCTTCGAGTTTTTAAGAATCCTTCGAGGCAGGAAAGAGTTTTGTGATATCCCTGTCATTGTCCTTAGCTCTGAAGAGCTCACGGATGACGTAAAACAAGAGCTGGAATCTGTTGCGGCAGAGCTTATAAGTAAAAGTGTAATTAGCCCCATGCGATTGGTTGCGGATATTAAGGCAAGATTAAAAGTAATTTAAGAATAAGGGATATAGGAGCTATATATGACCACCACAGTATTGATTGTAGACGATAATGAAATGAATCGTGATGTTCTGTCGAGGAGATTGCAGCGAGAAGGTTATGAGGTTTCTACCGCAGAAGACGGAGTCAAAGCCCTAAGCATGATGTCGGCTGAAGCATACAATATTGTCCTTTTAGATATTATGATGCCGGATATGGACGGCTTTGAAACACTAACCAATATGCGTAATCTGCATAATTGCAAGGATATCCCCGTGATTATGTTGACGTCTGTGAATGAAATGGATGATGTTAAGAAGTGCATAGATCTTGGTGCCAATGACTATGTGCTAAAGCCGTATAATATGGATGATTTAAAGCGCAGAATGGAAAAGTTTCTTTAGATAACGGAATATAATGTCGATGAGATGTTAACATATCGTGCATAACGATTCTGTGTATTTGATCGAACAAACCGAACGTCTAAAGGAGCAGGCGGTAGGTGCGCTGGTTGCAACGATAGTCGTTGTTGGATACGTTTTTTATTTTGTTTATGGGCAAGTCCCCGCCACTACGTTGTACGCGTGGGTCGCGGTTGTACTTGCCATTAACGTATATTTGGCCGTCTGGATAATATCAGTTAATCGCTCCGCTATTACTGCCGATAATGTTGATAAATTTGTCGTGGCGTATCAATTCGAGGCCGTTATTCACGGGCTCTCCTGGGGTTATCTGCCTTTTCTTCTGTCACAGTCTGGCGACATAGACACTCAGCTTTTTTCTTATTATGTGATATGCAGCATGGCTGCTGGCGCTATTGCTACTACAGGAATGATCTATCGAATCTATATCTCCTATATGCTACCCATGATGTTGCCGATTGTTATTAATCAAATCTTGTTCACAGATGCCAAATTATTTGCAGGCAGTACCATCGGTTTATTGGTGATCTATATCATTGCCATGCTTATGCTTTCATATAGACATTATGAAAGCGTATTGAAATCGATTGTGTTTTCACGCCGAAATGAAGAGCTGGTGCAAGACCTTCGGCAGGAATATGAACGTGCAGAAGAATCGAGTCATGCAAAGAGTCGCTTTCTGGCAAACATGAGCCATGAACTGCGCACGCCTCTGAATGCCGTAATAGGTTATAGCGAGATCATAGAGGATGAGGCAGCTGAAAGTGGTGTAGACCGAATTGCCGATGATGCTGAAAAGATTCGTGTGTCGGGAAAGCATTTGCTCAAGTTGATCGATGACGTGCTAAACCTTTCCAGGCTAGATGCTGGCAAAGTTGATATAAGTTATGCATGTGTAAATGTTGCAAACATGATTAATAATATCACCCCCGTATTGAATGAGCATTCTGCGGTTAACAATAATGCGCTGGAAGTCCGCATAGAAACGGATGTACAGAAACTTGACACTGATGTTTTTCTGCTTGAAAAAATAATTATAAATATAATAAGTAATTCTGCAAAGTTCACCAAGAACGGCAGGATCAAAATCCAAGTTGAACAACAATCACGTAACACGCTACAGCATATATGTTTTGTGGTAGAAGATACGGGCATCGGTATGGATGAAGAACAACGTAGCATACTCTTTGATGCATTCAGGCAAGCAGATGAATCTTCTACCCGAAAATATGGGGGTATGGGCCTGGGTATGGCCATCAGTCAAAGGTACGTTCATCTGTTGGGCGGAACGATAGAAGTAGATAGTGAGCCTGGAAAAGGCAGTCGTATATGTGTCTGTTTGCCGAAGGACGCACCAGTAGAACTGAAAGATGTATCTTAAAGTTTGGAGAGTAGAGAAGTGATTGGTCTGCTTCAACGTGTGAGCCAAGCCAGTGTAGACATTGATGGGCAGTGTGTCGCAGAGATTGGCCCGGGACTGTTGGTATTGATAGGGGTAGAGAAGGGCGATAGTTCGGCACAGGCCGATCGTTTGCTGCAGCGCATACTAAACTACCGTGTATTTGCCGACGATGATGGTAAAATGAACCTGAGTTTATCTGACATACAGGGTGGTTTACTGTTGGTCCCCCAGTTTACCCTGGCGGCCGATACCAGTAAGGGGAACCGGCCCGGTTTTTCAACAGCGGCAGAGCCCGAGCATGGTCATCGTATTTTTACCTACTTGCTTGAACAGGCTCGTGAATGTCATGCGGTGGTAGAAAGTGGGAAATTTGGTGCAGATATGCAAGTGGGTCTGGTGAATGACGGACCTGTAACCTTCTATTTACAAGTTACAGCGGATAAAGAGACATGAGTCGAACGTGGATAATTTCACTGATCGTAACGTGCCTGTTGGTATTTATGCTTTGGCCCAATCAGGAAAAACCTCAGCAAGCTTCCAAAGCGCAGATGATGCCCTGGGATGTGGAATTCAGCAGTAACGGTCATAGCCGAGTGATGGGGCTGGAGATCGGGCGTAATACACCGGCGGATGCCAGTGAGGTGTTCGCGCGTCGCGGCGAGATTGCCTTATTTGCTGATGATGGTGGCCGTATGTCTGCCGAGAGTTTCTTTTCTGAGCTTACAAGCGGCGGCCTGAGTGGTCGTGTTATTCTGACCCTGGATTTGGATAAGGCCGAATTGGAATTGATGGCAAAACGCGCGGTAAAGCGTAAAGCCATGGACTCGGGCTCAATAAAATATACTCCGAATCGGGATGACCGGCTGAAATTACTGACCTTACCCATTGTCAGCGTTACCTATATCCCATATATCGATTTGGACATGGGTATTATCGAATCCCGCTTCGGTAAGCCGGAAGAGATCATCAGATCTGCCAGCGGACAGACTCACCTGCTTTATCCTGCCCGCGGTATGGAGATTATCCTCGATGATCGCGGTAAAGAGGTTATCCAATATGTGAACCGGGATGAGTTTTCGCGTTTAAAAAAGGCGCTAAATGAGAGAGTCTCAAATCCATAGGCACAGATCATTCAGGGAGTAGGCATGGCAGAGGAGGAGCTGCGCGAGGAAAACCGGCGAGTGAAAGAGCAACTGGATACGCTTTTACGCCAGGCCCGCAGCAATGAAGAGAAGATGCGCCGTCTACAGGCACAGGAATTGCGCCTGCTGGAGATGGATGACTTGCTGGGTCTGCTACAGGCCTTGCTGGATGATTATCGCGCCGAATTCAATCTCGACAGTGTCAGCCTGGTGATCATCGATCCCGAGTATGAGTTTCAACGCTTATTGGATGCAGTAGGTGGTTTTTCGCATCCAGGATTAAAGCTTCTGCACGATGCCCACGCCCTTTACGAGTATTACGGCCAGCACCCGGCTATCGAGATGGGCAAGTTTATCTCCGAATGCCACCAGCCCTGGTTTCCTCCCCAGCAAGAGACCTTGAAATGTATTGCCATGCTGCCACTGGAGCGCCGTAGTCAGCTTATGGGCAGTCTGAATCTGGCCAGTAGCGAAGAGAGTCGTTTTAGTCAGGAACACGGCAGTGATCTGCTGGATCGTCTCGCCTCTATCGTCTCCATCAGTTTGGAAAATATCCTTAACCAGGAGCGCCTGAAACGCATTGGTCTGACCGATGCATTAACCGGTCTTAATAACCGCCGTTTCTTCAATCAGCGATTGGATGAAGAGATCATGCGCGCACTGCGTCACGATACACCCTTGTCTGCACTGTTCATCGATGCGGACTATTTTAAATCGGTGAATGACCAATATGGCCATGCGGTGGGTGATCTGGCACTCATCGAGCTGTCGAAAAAGTTACGCGGTTATGTACGTTTTCAGGATGTTCTCGCGCGTTTTGGCGGTGAGGAGTTTGCCATCCTGCTTAACGGCAGTGAGCTGCCTGCGGCAGTGCGTGTAGCGGAGCGTATACGTGAAGAGATTGCCGACATGATGATACCGCTGGACAGTGGTCATCTATTGACGCTTACGGTTTCTATCGGTGTATCAGAAGTACACCGTGTGGCCAGTCAGCCAGGTGATGTGCCGCAAATTGGTGAGGCCTTGTTGCAGCACGCAGACGAGGCGCTGTATGCCGCAAAACATCAAGGTCGCAACCGGGTAATGATGATGGATGTGAACGGAGAGATTCGGGCGGTAATACCTGATACAGGTATAAAGCCTGCGAGTGAGCAGCCTAAGGCCTGATTGACGAGCTACTTGCGCCTCTTTGCCCGCGGATGGGCCTGATCATAAACGCTGGCCAAATGCTGGAAATCCAGATGTGTGTAAATCTGTGTGGTACTGATGTCCGCATGCCCCAATAACTCTTGTACGGCACGTAGATCCTGACTGGACTCAAGGATATGGCTGGCAAAGGAGTGCCGGAGTTTATGTGGGTGCAGATGCTCAGGTAGGCCCGACTTGATCGCATAACGTTGCAGGCGTGTCTGTACACTGCGTTGGCTGATTCGTGTCCCATTACGGCTAATAAAGAGGGCGGTCTCAGCCTCTTTGATCAGCAGCTTGCGCTGTGCCAGCCAGAGCTCGATGGCCTTGCGGGCAAATTTTCCCACCGGGACTATCCGTGTTTTGTTGCCTTTACCTGTTACCGTGGTGATGCCTTCAGACAGATCCATATCCTGCAGATTAAGCCCGATTAACTCAGACAGACGCAGACCGGATGAGTAAAAGAGTTCCATCATTGCGTGGTCGCGTATCTCCAATATCTCTTCCGGTTGTTGATTCAGCAAATGACTAATCTGATCCACATCCAGGGTCTTGGGCAATTTTCTCGCGCTCTTGGGGGCAGAGATCCCCTGCGCCGGATTCAGGCTGACCAGGTGTTCCTGTAATAGATAGTTATAGAAGCTGCGCAGTGCCGACAGCTCACGCTGGATACTGCGGCCAGAGAGCCCCTGGTGATGACGGGATGCGACGTACTGTCGCAGTTTATGCGCATCCAGTTGCGGCCAGTGATCGATGTCGTGTTGTTGGCAAAATAGCGATACCTGATGCAGGTCACGCTGGTAGCTGTAGATGGTACGAGGGGATAAACGGCGTTGATGTTGCAGATAGCTGAGGAAGTCGTTTAGCCACTTCTCGGCACTGGCCTGCATGTCAGTCAGATACCATAAACTGTATCAGATTATGCGTCAGAAACTCACCGAAGCGACGCAGGAAGATGGTGCCCATTTCCGCTTGATAGCGCTCTGGATCGCTACTGCCTATGGCCAGCAGGCCATAGATCATCTCTCCATCACTGAGGGGTATAACAACATTGGAGGCGATATCCGCCGCATCTTCCCCAAACAGATAGTAGAGTTGTTCGCGATTGAGTGGGTCACAGCTGGGGTTGCCTGCCATGAGCATCTTTTCGAATGCAGGGAATATCTTGTTATCCAGCACACGTATTTTATGATCAATCAGCTCGTCCGTTAGACCACCACTGATCAGTCGTATCGCAATGGCATCGGCATCGAATTCAGACTTCATATAATCCTCAACGATACCAAAAACATCGTCAAGATTATCCGCATCCAGCAGTACCAGCATGAACTGGTGTAGGTCTTCGCTTAGGGCCTCATTCTCACGGGCATTTGCCGTAAGATTTTCCAGTCGCTGGGTGAGTTCATTGCGTTGCGTACGCAGTAATTGAACCTGGCGTTCGATCAGTGAAATAGCATCACCGCTGTTATGGGGCAGTTCCAGCTCCATCAGCAGATCCCGATGATGCAGAAAGAAGTCCGGATGGTGACGCAGGTACTCGATGATCTGTTTATCATCCAGCTCAACGGCCATGGGATGGGTACTCGATTTTGTACTCATAGCTCGATTACGCCTTCAAAAACGGTGCTGGCTGGGCCGGTCATCAACACTGGGTGACCTCCACCTTGCCACTGAATGTGCAAACTGCCACCGGGCAGGTCTACCTGTACTGTATCATCCAACAGTCCCTGTTGGCGACCTGTGGCGACGGCGGCACAGGCCCCGGTGCCACAGGCAAGGGTCTCGCCGACGCCACGCTCAAATACGCGCAGGCGGATGTGGCCACGGTCAAGCACCTCCATGAAACCCACATTGACGCGATTGGGGAAACGCAGGTGGGACTCGATCTCCGGCCCCAGCTCTTCCACCGGGGCGGTGTCGACATTGGTGACATGCAATACCGCATGGGGATTACCCATGGAGACGGCACCCACAAGCCAGGTATGGTGATCCACCTCCAATTGATAGTGGCTGGCACGGAACTCGGCCTCAAAAGGGATCTCCTCGGGCTCAAAGCGCGGCACACCCATGTCGACGGTGATCTCACCGTTGTCCTGAATATGCAGTACGATATCACCGGTTTTGGTCTCTACCGGGATCTCACGCTTATCGCTCAGACCCTGATCGATGACGAAACGGGCAAAACAGCGGGCACCATTGCCACACTGTTCCACCTCGCCGCCATCGGCATTGAATATGCGGTAGCGGAAATCGACACCCGGCCCGGTCGGTCTTTCCACCAGCAACAGCTGATCACAGCCAATGCCAAAGTGGCGATCGGCGAGAAAACGGATCTGCTCGCTACTCAGTTCGACCACCTGGTTAATGGCATCGAACACCACAAAGTCGTTACCCAGACCGTGCATTTTGGAGAATTTTAATTGCATGTGGAAAGTGTATCAGAAGGGACACACGGAGGGGATGTTATCGGCTAATCCCGAGTGTGTGATAGTCGCGATAGACACAGCGATCCATCACTACGGTGATCCCTGCCTTAATCGCTCTTAGCGCTGCAGACTCATTGATGACCCCATCCTGTAACCAAATGGCTGGTAGTTTGAGGGCGATACAGGCATCAACTACCTCGTCCACATGTTGCGGGGCGCGAAAAACATCCACAAGGTCGATCTGTTGCGGATCAGGGATGTCATACAGAGAGGGGTAACAGCATTCGCCAAGTACCTCAGCGGTGGCAGGGCGTACCGGGATGATCCGATAACCGAAACCTTGCATCGCCTGCGATACCTGATAGCTGGGGCGGTTGGCCTTGGGCGAAAGACCGACTACGGCGATGGTGTGGATGCGAGCCAAAAGTGCAGCGATCTCTGTGGTAGAAGGATTTTGGTGTGACATGAAAAACCCCAAACGATGGAAATGCTCAATTATAGAGCTGGTAGCTAAATAAAGCGCCTAATCCGTTTGGCACCAGGGTCCTTCTTCTTTCGAACACGCAGGGATGATGCGACTGCCGATAAAAAAAAGAATAGTAGCGAGATCTTATTTAGCTGGAGGGAAGAGGTACCAAAGCCCCCCCCTGTTTGAGGGATGTACAACGGTACACAGACGACGATAATAAACACTGTCTGCACTTGCGCAGGGAGAGCTGGAGTGTAGGAAAATGCTGACACTATATGTCGGCGACGGCGGACAGACACAGAGGCGGATTCGTTGATATGATGGTTCGATTGACATACGCGGGAGAAAAAACATGAAACAAATACTCTTTATAACTACTGCGCTATTCAGCCTGGCTGGTTGTGGCGGTGGCGGTGGCGGTGACGGCGGCGGCATAAGTACTAACGTTACCCTTACCGGAATTGTCTCCGATGGCTACATCTCGGGTGCTACGGTCTGTCTGGATAAAAACGACAACAAAAAATGCGATGCGGACGAACCATCAGGGACCACCATCGCCGGTGGTGAGTATGTGCTTCCAGAGATGACCGCTGCGGATGCCGCCGCCTATCCCATTATTGCCGAGATTGTTGTGGGGGCCATTGATGAGGACAACGCTACTACGCCCATCGCAAAACCCTATGTCATGGCGACACCGGCGGGCAAACATCAGGTGGTGTCTCCTCTGACGACGATGGTGAATGCCGAGCTGGAGAAGAACCCAGCTTTAGGCAGCGATGGCGCCGAGGCTGCAGTAAAGCAGAAGCTGGGTTATGGCAGCACGGATACGGTGAGCCTCTATACGGACTATGTGGCCGAAAAGGCCAATACATCCAATGCGGATGCCGCGGAGTATACGCGTTTGCATAATGTAGCCAGAATAGTTGCCCAGGCCGTGGCCAATAATATCGCGGTGATAGAAACAGCCTCAACAGGTTCAACCACGGGCTCTTCTCTGGATGCGGTGCTCGAGATCGTTATGACCCAGGTCGTACAGGATCTGAGTGTGATTACAACGGTTGTCGACAGCGGCGTTCCGATTGACCAGAACCTTATTAACAACACTGCGGCTGCGGTGGTCGTGACTACTACCACCATAGCAGAAGATATTGCAGCCATCGAAAATGCAGCACCCATCGCTGTAGCAACCACCACGGATATGGAGCTGATGTATCAGCCCAGGAGCAATGGATATCACCTGTTTGATTTTCGTAACGGGGGCTTTGTTGTGACTGAATATTTGTGGGATGAGCCGACTACTACCTATACTTCAACCACCCCGCCCGCCACTTTTCCCCTGGTGATTCATGCAACACAGGGTTGGGTCACGCCCACAGTCCGGGGTAGTACATTGACGGATGGGTTGTTAAGTGTCCAGATGCTTGATGGTGCAAACAATGTATTGGCCTCACAGGATTTCTCTGTCAGCACTCGAGACCTGAGTGGTAAAGGGATCATAGCTGAAGGCTTTGGTGGCACCAATGTTACGACGACAGATACATTTTCTGCCGGTAGTGCTTTTTATAGCCTAGGCACGAATCAGCAGACGGATATGTATTCCATGTATAGCGCTGACATACCTGTTTATAACAGTTCCACCCTAGACGATTTGTTGGTGACGGCCATCACAGGGAGCTCAAATACCAACCTTGGCACCCACTATCATCCTGGGGGCAATTATGGTTATGAGCTGCTGGGTAATGTAGGTGCTACTCAGGGGGATGTTCAATTCTATGCAGATGACGGTACCTATACCAATACCTATAATCAGCTCTATGCGGATCTCGGCAGTTGGGACAAGGTCGTGGTAGGTGGGGTGAATGTTTTACGTATCAAGCTACCGCTGAGTCTGCTCTCCAGTAACGATACGAGTCTATTTTTGGATAGGGCTTACGCTGAGAGGAATGGCAATATCTATGCGGTAGACTACATTCCTGCTGGTGCAACCGGTCGTGGTAGCGAGGGCTTTTTCA
>JAOUJT010000327.1 GCA_029883105.1 Gammaproteobacteria bacterium | reverse complement strand
TGCTCTGAGTATTTTATATTCCGATTTGTTCATGACCTTAGCTCCTGTGCTTAAAGTATTTATTTAATACCTTGAGTATAGTCATTTTTGACATTGTGTCAAGGATTATTTGCAATTAAGTAGTTCTTTTTGTGTCATGGCGTCACAACCAACCCCGATAGCAAGTTCCTTTTTAAGGTGGGCAGCAACCGTGCACAGGTGTGTTTCAGTATCCAGTAGTTTGCAAGGCAGTTTTGTTGAGCCAGTTATCCCGACTCCCACAGAGCACACCTCTGTTAAACAACACCAACCACAGCTATTACAGGGATCACCAAATTTTGGTTTTACCTTGGTAGCCTTGACTACTTTAATAAACAGTTCCGATTCTGTCATGACACTCTCCAAAAATTAGGCCAGAGGATTATTTGCAATTAAGTGCAGCCTCTAGTTTAACCATACGGGTCAGTAGCTGCGTCTGTAACTCAGAGTGATCTTTGTCATTGAGTACCGGCATAGGTACAAACAAGATACCTGCCTTTTTCAGTGCGTCTACGGCTTCCAGAGCTTTGCGCATGTCTGTCGGGGTTGCCTTATCCATAATGTACCCTCACACGAGTATTCCACTTTTTGATAACCTTGGGTTTGATGTCACTCTCTGTAGGTCGATTACCTACCCATGAATGAATCGTAACCTCTTTAAAGACAAGGCAAGTAGGACACTCAACTCGGGACGTGTGAAACTCTCCCGAGTTTGCATAATGAATTGGTACATACTCAGGATTACCCCCGCAAAAAGGACAAGGCAACAACTTTGGTTTCTCAAGGGCGTCTGGTAGTCGGATCTCGAATTGCTCTCGCTTAGCGTCAATCCCATGATACCCAAAAGGAGTCCATTTACCTCCGTCACTGTTACCGGTCCCGCCATCGGATACCCAGATCTTACAAGGGTACTTACCGTGCTTGGGGTATAGATGACCCCAAGTGTCTTTCATGACGTTGTTCTTTTTTGTGTGCCCGAAGGCATCAAAGATAGTCATATCATCACCTTTACTGCATGGGTTTGTAGGTCGAAGTGCTCGGCGCACAACTTAACCGCTCTTCGGCATTGATCTGCATCAAACATGGCAATATGACAATCCCGCTTTACGTCCTCGATCCCAAGACCGTGGGCCAACCAAATGTAGGCCTCGGTGCGTTTCATCATCCCCTCTCTCCATATCCAATCAAAGGCCTCGTGTGCTCGTTTACGCTCATATCGAAGTTCTATGTTAGCTAAGGTGCCTAACGGTCGAGTCCCATCCCCATAACCACAGTTTGGCTTATGGCACCCTACATAAGCGGCGTCGTGACCCTTGTCACAAAACCAGAAGTTCAACCGCTTAAGGTCTGGCCTGTGGGGGTAGACGACAGTGCCATCTACCAGTTGGGCTGGTTTATTGCAGAACTGACAATCTATTTTATTTTTAGTCGCCACTAGCACTCTCCTCGGTGAATCATAAAACTTATTTGTCTTTCCAATACTCGGCATGACGACGATCCATTTCCTTTCTAATCACGTCCGTTACCTCAATGTAGTACTTGTTATGAATGCTATCACGGACAGGTTGATCAGAGTTCCAATCGTCAGAGTCTCTCAGTAACAGACTTAGAATTCGAGAGTCAGTGTACCTTTTCCAATTTTCTGGAAGCTCACCCGTTTTGCGTAAGTGTGCTCGGGCGGGTTGTACCGCCTTCAACTCTTCCTGATATTTGTCATGAATAACTTTCATCCGAGCGTTGACTTCTTCTGCACTCTTGCCGCTATTGATGTTGGTCATGGTCTTCTCCTAACACAGTTGCGCCCAATACTTGTACAAATATGGACTTATCCTTTACCGCCAAGAACTTCTCTCCCGACATGAATTCGTACTTGTCTTCTTGGAGAGCCTCCCACTGCTGCATGTGATAATCGTACTCACTCTGCAGGCCTCGCTTGTAATCCCCCCGAGCAGGGTACTTCTTATCTGAAACCCGATTAGCTTCCTGCTTATGCCACTTCGCCCGTTTCAAATCGGCAGCACTAGCAGGCAATTTAACTCGAACATGACTAGTCGAGCGTACCTTGGTAGCTAGGAAGGCCCTGCCGGGTATCATATTCACCCATGAAGTGCACCAGTCTCCGTCAGTGTCTTCGATCCACAGACCTTTCAACCAATTCTGGATCACTTTCATACGCTTAGGGCTGTTCAGGATAATGGCCCACTGAGTGGTCATTGGTAGTGTGGTGTCAAGGATCAACGCCTGTACTTGCTTTCGGTTTAATGAGTTCTTACACATAATGAGTTCCTACCTTGACGCGTATTTATAATGGTGAATAGATTCAGAATCGGTAACTTCAAACCCTGCTCTGACAACTTTAGCAATTCGTTTTTTCACAAGGTCTTCAAATTGAGAGTCTGCCGGTCTGAACAGAAATGCTTCCACACCGGTCTCCTCTACGAAGTCCCAGAACTGCTTGTGGGTCATGGCTTTCATAGATCCTAGGCCCTTTCTACCTGAGGGTAGTAAAAACGTCTCAGTGACTAGGACGTTCTTCTGGAAGGTCACTTTTAAAATTCGGGCTAGTGCTATATTGGCTAGGCTCATGACATCCTCCTCAAACTACCAGATAATCGTAAGGCACAGGGTATACACCGGCACCGTCTTCCCCCACCAAAAAATAGGCGGCGGCAGAGGAGTATCCACAGAGGCATTCATACAGCTCGTCTCTGCCATAGGTTTTGATAGCCTCGACTAGGCTGATAGTCTCCGAAGATCCGTCGAAATTCTCGACCCTAATTTTTAGCGCCCGCTTCTGGGCTTTAGTGATCTGGTTACCATTATTGATTGAGGCCATAATGCTCGCTCCTATGCGATTGGTTTATTTATTTAATACGTTAATTATAGTCATTTTAAGAATTGTGTCAAGGGTTTATTGCAATTAAGTGCAATTATTCGCAACTGATAGCCCTAGATGAATGGTCGTAAGGTAGACCTCTGTCATCACAGAACTCCTTCCAACAACCTCTGATAATGGCAATGTTTCTCAGAAAGTCATATCGGCTGTAGGGGTT
>JAOUJT010000325.1 GCA_029883105.1 Gammaproteobacteria bacterium | reverse complement strand
ACAGGCTTCATCATCACATAGAGATTTCAGGGCTGCCTCGACCTGGTCCTGCTCGTCGGGCACCAGCCGCACCACGGCCTCCCACGGCGATATCAGCGCCTTTTGCATCCATGCCTGCATCGCCGGACCTCCTAGGTCCTCATATTCACCGCGACTGGCGCGATCCGAGATGGTGACAAAACCGATACGTGCTTGTTTACTCATTTTTCACAACTCTTTAACCGAAACCATTGATTTTTCTGTATTATACGTGGGAAAGTTGCATAGTCCCAATAATATCATGCCCATTATACAAGGATGTCTTCGTGACCAGGTTAGTCGTTGTCTTCTCTTTGTACCTGATCATTGTTCCTGTTTCCGCCAGCGATTCACAGATCGAAATTGGCAGTCAGAATTTTTTCTGGAACGAAATAGATGCGGGTACGGAGATCCTCTCCGAAAACGGACAACGTACTCTCCTTACTTATCAAATCGGCAATACTAATGGCGCCATTCGTCGTACCACTCGAGCCTCGATCTATCTTGGCGATGTGAATTATGACGGGATGTTGAATGGAGCGCCCTACACGACCATTAGCGGATACACTGGCTTCGCTGTTGAAAAGGGCTGGCAGCTGCGCCTTATTGATACCTCCGTACAGATCTATACCGATCTGAGTTTAGGCCTGGATATATGGAACCGTGAGCTTGATAAGGGAGGTAATTTTGGATATACGGAGACCTACGGCCTACTGTTCAGTCGTTGGGGCTATGGCATCCATTATTATGGCTGGTATGCAAAGACCGGGCTTTCCTTTCCCTGGTTCGTCCATGAGCATGTTAATCTGGGCTTGGATCTATTACCTGTACCAAGACCCTCGGCCTATACTGAGTTCGGCTTCCAAGACGAAAACTTTGGCTTAGTCTTTTATACCGAAGGCTATCGGTTTGCAGAATCACCCCCCGCACCTTTTAATGGCAACAACTATGTTCAACCTGCCAGTAACATGAGTATCGCAGGTGTGCGCATTATCTATCGTTTTTAACCTAGGTAGAGGTAGCCACTTAAATAATGAATCAATATCGCCTTCACTAGACGTAGTCTCGCAAGCGTATAGGTAGGCGACGACTGCCCCATGTCCCCGCCTGCGGCTCAAACACCCCTGCACAGGTAGTACCACACTGTGTACAGGCACCTGCGGCATCCAGATTCCACTCTGACAATTCGTACCAATCGCGTCCTATCAGTACCTGTCCACATTGATGGCAATAGGTACTTTGCCCAGTCTTATCATACACATTGCCGGTATAGACGTAATGCAAGCCGTTGTTGATCGCCAACTCACGGGCTCGAAACAAGGTGTCGATAGGGGTAGCCGGTATATCCAGCATCTTCCAGTCCGGATGGAAGGCAGAGAAATGCAAGGGCACGTCCGGTCCCAACTCCGTGAGAATCCACTGAGTTAGTGCATGAAGTTCTTTATCCGAATCGTTCTTGCCTGGGATCAGCAAGGTGGTGATCTCCAGCCAGACATCGGTCTCATGTTTGATATATTTCAGGGTATCCAGGACGGGTTGCAGATGCGCACCGGTGAGCTTGTAATAAAACGCCTCGGTGAAGGCCTTAAGATCCACATTGGCCGCATCCATGTACTGGTAAAACTCGGCACGTGGCTCGGCACAGACATATCCGGCGGTCACCGCCACATTCTTGATCCCCTTATCTCGACAGGCCCTGGCCACGTCGATGGCATACTCATGAAAGATCACCGGGTCGTTATAGGTGTAGGCCACACTACGGCAGCCCAAGTCTAGGGCGGCCTTGGCAATGGTTTCAGGGCGGGCCTCATCCGCCAGGGTGTCCATCTCACGGGATTTACTGATGTCCCAGTTTTGACAGAACTTGCAGGCCAGATTACAGCCGGCGGTACCGAAAGAGAGCACCGGTGTGCCTGGGAGAAAATGGTTCAGAGGTTTCTTCTCTATCGGATCGACACAGTAGCCACTGGAACGTCCGTAGGTGGTCAATACCACTGCGTTATTCTGGTTGGCACGCACAAAGCAGAGGCCACGTTGACCTTCATGCAGTTTGCAGTAACGCGGACAGAGGTCGCACTGTACCCTCCCGTCCTCCAACAGATGCCAGTAACGGGTAGGTGTCGCGTTGCCGATGTCATTTTCCACGGCCATATCTGATTCCTTTAGCGCCTTGGCTAAGCCTTAACCTAAATCACTCTTCTTGCAAGTTGTTATCCCAGGGATTATGTTCAAGATAGTGGAATTACCGATGGAGATCACTATGTCCTCTGTCCGCCAGCCTGTGGTTGCAGGCATGTTTTATCCTAAAAACCCGCAAGATTTGCAGCGTGACGTGCTGGCTTATCTGGGAAAACCTTACAGTATCGAGCAGGCTCCCAAGGCCATCATTGCACCGCATGCCGGTTACCTCTATTCGGCCCCGGTCGCGGCCTCGGTCTACAATCGTCTACGGCCTCTGCACGAGAAGATCTCCCGTGTCATCCTGCTGGGCCCCTCACACCGGGTAGGCTTCAGCGGTCTGGCCTTGAGTAGTGCGGACTATTTCGCCACCCCTCTGGGTGATGTCCCCGTCGATCACAAGCAGGATGAGCAGCTGACACAGCTGCCTCAGGTCAGTGTTTTGGATCAGGCCCATAGCATGGAACACAGTCTGGAGGTGCATCTGCCCTTTCTGCAAACCGTACTGGATGAGTTTCAATTACTGCCTATGGTGGTCGGTGATGCCAGCCCCGAAGAGGTGGCCCAGGTGCTTGAGCTGTTATGGGGTGGCGAGGAGACGCTGATCGTCATCAGCTCCGATCTCAGTCACTACCAAGACTATGCCTCTGCCCAACACCTGGATCAGGCCACGTCAACGGCGATAGAGGAATTACGGTATGAAGATATCCATTATGACGATGCCTGCGGCCGTAATCCTATCCGTGGCCTGCTCTACTACGCCCGCGCACACCAGCTACACGCCCATGCGGTGGATGTGCGCAACTCGGGGGATACCCAGGGAGACAAGTCCCGTGTGGTCGGTTACGGGGCTTATGTAGTGGGATGAGTGAATTCGACACG
>JAOUJT010000326.1 GCA_029883105.1 Gammaproteobacteria bacterium | reverse complement strand
AGACCGGTATCGATCACTCACATCTCTACGCCGGTCGTCATGAGGAGAAGATCCGCTTCCGCGATATACAGGCCCAGCCGCGCAAGATCATCACCGCGCCCACCTGGTCCGGTATCGAGTCGGAGAAGGTCAGCTACAACGCCGGCTATACCAACATCCATGAGCACATTCCGTTCCGTACCCTGACCGGTCGTGCGCACTTCTATCAGGACCATGAGTGGATGCTGGACTTCGGTGAAGGCTTCTGCAGCTATCGTCCACCGGTGGATCTGCAGGCGCAACGTGAGGTACCGGCCAGCATTAAGGCCAAGCCACATCTGGTACTGAGCTGGAACACCCCGCACTCCAAGTGGGGCATCCACTCCACCTATCAGGATACCCAGCGCATGCTGACCCTGTTCCGTGGTGGCCCCTACATCTGGATATCAGAGGACGATGCAGACTCCATCGGTATCAAGGACAACGACTGGATCGAGGCCATTAACGACAACGGTGCCACCGTTGCCCGTGCGGTCCTCAGCCAGCGTGTCCCCAACGGTCTGGCGCTGATGTATCACGCCCAGGAGAAGAACGTCAACGTGCCCGGTTCCAATACCACCGGCAAGCGTGGCGGCATACTCAACTCCGTGACCCGGGTAACGGTGAAGCCCACTCATATGATCGGTGGCTATGCGCAACTGTCATACGGCTTCAACTACTACGGCACCGTCGGTTCACAACGTGACGAGTTCGTGGTGATACATAAGGTCGAGGATAAGGATGTGGATTGGTTGGAACGTCCACTGACACCAGAGCGCGAAGCGCAACTGAATCCTCCGGGTATCAAGAACTGAGTTATCTATTAGGTGTAGAGATTTAACGCAGAGGGCGCAGAGGCGCAGAGACGCAAAGGGAGAAAGAGATGAAAGGCTTAAAGGTACAAATATTCGTAGGTGGAAAACACTTACCGGCTTTTCTCTGCGACTCCGCGTCTCTGCAGACTCCGCGTTCACACTCAGAATTGAGGAAAAGACTATGAAAGTACGTGCACAAATCGCCATGGTTCTGAACCTGGACAAGTGTATCGGTTGCCATACCTGTTCTGTTACCTGTAAGAACGTATGGACCAACCGTAAGGGCGTTGAATACGCCTGGTTTAACAACGTCGAATCCAAGCCCGGTATCGGTTATCCGAAGAACTGGGAGAATCAGGACAAGTGGAATGGCGGCTGGATCAAGAAAGGTAGCAAGCTGCATCTGAAGGCTGGCGGAAAGGTGAAGAAGATGATGAACATCTTCGCCAATCCCGACATGCCACAGTTGGACGATTATTACGAACCGTTTGAGATGGACTATCAGCGTCTGCAAAAGGCCCCGCTGTCAGAAGCGGCACCCACAGCACGACCAAAGTCGATGGTTACCGGCAAGACCATGGAGAAGATCCATTGGGGTCCCAACTGGGAAGATGATCTGGCGGGTACCTTTGAATCACGCAGTGAAGACAGCAATTTCAATGGCATCGAAAAGCAGATGTATAAGGAGTTTGAAAACACCTTCCATATGTATCTGCCGCGTCTGTGTAACCATTGTCTGAATCCGGCCTGTGTTGCCTCCTGTCCTTCGGGCTCTATCTATAAGCGCGAAGAGGATGGCATCGTTCTGGTGGATCAGGACAAGTGCCGCAGCTGGCGCATGTGTGTGACCGGTTGTCCTTACAAGAAGGTCTACTACAACTGGGAATCCGGTAAGGCAGAGAAGTGCATCGGTTGTTATCCACGCATCGAATCCGGCCTGCCGACTGTATGTGCCGAGTCCTGCGTTGGTCGTATCCGCTACATTGGTGTCATGTTGTACGACGCCGACCTGATCGAAGAGGCGGCGGTCACCGACGAGCAGGGCCTCTATCAGGCGCAGATGGATATCTTCCTCGACCCTAATGATCCAGAGGTGATCAAACAGGCGAAGATCGATGGCATCAGTGATAACTGGATCAAGTCGGCGCAGGATTCACCGGTATGGAAGATGGCCATGGATTGGAAGATCGCCTTCCCCATCCATCCCGAGTTCCGCACCCTGCCTATGATGTGGTATGTGCCACCGCTGTCACCAGTACAGACCCAGCTGGATCAGGGCACCCTGCCAACTGAAGCCGATGGGGCGATACCCAAGGCCGAAGCCCTGCGCTTCCCTGCCCAGTATCTGGCCAACCTGCTGACCGCAGGTGATCAGAAACCGATTATCTCCGCCCTGCAAAAACTGCTGGCCATGCGTAGCTTCCAGCGTTCCAAGCATGTGGACGGTAAAGAGGTGACAACCGCACTGGATGCGGCAGGACTGAGCATTGAGCAGGCAGAAGAGATGTATCGTTACCTGGCCATTGCCAACTACGAAGATCGCTTCGTCATTCCCACCTCTAACGAGGAGTACATGCAGGAAGATGCCTACGCCTTTCAGGGGCAGAACGGCTTTGGTCCCGGCAATACCAGCTCCGAGGGTATAGGTGGATTATCACTGTTCCCTTCACGCCGCACTGCCAGTGAGGTTCCCATAGAGTATATTCCTCCCGGTAAGTATCGGGATAAAGGTTAAGGAGAGTACGCAATGATCTTATATAACGTTTTATCCCGACTGCTGGAGTATCCGAACCAGGAACTGCAAGACAATCTGAATGTGATCCGTGAACGTATCGTTGATGAGTCAGAGATCAGTGCTGAGGAACGTGCGGTGGTGCTGGAGTTTGTGGCCTACCTGCAAGGATCGGACCTTATCACCCTACAGCAAAACTATGTCAACACCTTTGACATGGTACCGGAGCACAGCCTACACCTGACCCATCACCTGTTTGGTGATGAGCCAGGTCGCGGGCCAGCGCTGGTGGATCTGGGTGAACACTACAAGGGCATGGGTTACGAGATCGAAGGTAACGAGATCCCCGACTACTTGCCGCTTATCCTTGAGTACGTCAGTACCCTGGACGAAATGGGGGCGAGGGTCTTTCTCGCCGACGCTCACAAGGTGACTAACGTATTGGCCAAGAACCTGACCAACGCCACTTCCCCCTATGCCCACCTGATTCAGGTGGTGGATCAGCGCGGGCAG
>JAOUJT010000324.1 GCA_029883105.1 Gammaproteobacteria bacterium | reverse complement strand
ATACGATAAATGACTGATAGAGTCTAGATATTCATGATTATTTATCGACTTCCTTTCGCCAGTATTGCCTAGACTGTCTTGAAAATTAGACTTGTCGAATTAGATTGAGTCACTAAGACAATACACGACTGTTCGGAATAAAAAAAATTGTCTGGTCACCAGTAGTGCGGATATCTTGGCCTGTTCGGACGCAAATTATTCAACGCAATGGCCATGACGATCATGAGTACCGCACCGGTAAGCACAGGCGTGAAGACAAAGGCATAACCCAAACCATGCACCTTGCTGCCACCGATGACGGCTATCAGGGCAGTGGCTCCGCCGGGTGGGTGGATCATGCGAAAGTAGTGCATGAAGACGACGGTGGTTGAGACCGCCAGTGCGGCAGAGAGCCAAACCACATCGGGCATAATCTTGTGGATGGTGACACCAATTAGGGCGGCGATGATTTGCCCGCCGAGGACGTTTCGAGGTTGGGCATAGGGGCTATCGGGTAGACCGAAGATCAATACTGCAGTGGCCCCGAAGGAGCCGGTAAGGAACAGGCTACCTTGTTGATCCAGCTCCTGGATCTGTGCCAGCAGGGCAATGGTGGAAATACCCAGAAAACAGCCCAGCCAGGCGATAAAGGTTTCAAAATGGGATGGTCGTGTCGGCAGGCTGTGTCTTTTTTTCATAGAATTTATGCCATGGTATTTTTCTACCATTCTGCACCATATTTGGGCGTAAACCTATAGGTTATGAGGGGTAATCGACTACTACGAAGGTAGTAGCCGATTATGACACCGTATCTCTATGGCTTGATACCGTACTGCTCCCGGTAGGCCTGAACGGATGCCAGGTGTTGCTTGTTTTCATCTGATTTGCTCAGGTATTGGATCAGCTGCTCCAGCTTGATGATGCTGAGGACCGGGATCCTGTATTCCTCTTCTACTTCCTGTATGGCTGATTTTTCAGCCTGTCCTTTCTCTTGTCGATCCAGAGCGATCACGACACCGGCTGGCGTCGCGCCATGGGCTGCGATGATGTCCATGGATTCACGAATGGCGGTACCGGCGGTGATCACATCGTCGATGATCAGAATCTTTCCCTCTAGCTCTGAGCCGACGATGCTGCCTCCTTCACCATGGGTCTTCGCCTCTTTGCGGTTAAAGGCATAGGGTATATCCAGAGTATGCTGGTCTGCCATGGCGACAGCGGTGGTGGCCGCCAGGGGGATACCTTTATAGGCGGGACCAAAAAGCACATCAAACTGGATCTTGCTATCACAGATAGCCTGGGCATAAAAACGTCCCAGTTTTGCCAGCATAGCCCCGGTATTAAATAGACCTGCATTAAAGAAATAGGGGCTGGTACGGCCGGATTTAAGGGTAAATTCACCAAAGCGCAGGACATTGCATGCAATGGCGAAGTCTATGAAGTCGTGTTGATAATCTTTCATCTAGGCGGGCCTTTACTATGTGTACAGCAAGTTTAAAGGGTTTCGTTGAAGGTGAAAACCCGCTAGCTGCCGTTACCGCTCCAGCTATCGACTAGTGTGTGTTGACGTGTCCCAGGAAACGATTTCCACCCAGGATGTGGGCTTGTTGCATGGCTTGCAGGGCTTGGTCGACAATATTATCAAAGCCGATATTTCGGTCCAATTGGACAAAACCGATACTACAGCTGATTTGGCCTATCGTGGGGAAATCAAATTCCTGTATCCGTTTGAGTAGGCGTCCGAGTGCCAGAGCCCCCAGGTCCCGGTCACATTCGTGCAGGATGATGGCAAAAGCTTCGGTGTCATAGCGAAAGCCCCAGTCATATTCACGAAAGGTAGAGGTGATTATGCGAGATATCAGGATAAGCACATTATCCAGTTGCGCCTGTTCGATTATCTGCTCGACTTGATCGATTTGTAGGAAGGCCAGAACATATTGACGGGCGACATCCGACTTGCGCTGGTGAGGTACGGGTTTGAGCAGGCTGGCGAGTTTTTCATGAAAGGCGCTACGGTTATAAAGTCGAGTCAGGGCATCGCGTTCATTCAAGCTTAATAGTATGACCTGATTGATAAAGGTTCTTATATGGGCCTCTGCCTGAAAAATACTCTTTTCCGTGTGGACGCCTGCAATCTGTACAAAGCCGACGGTGCCGATGTTGGTGTTTATCGGGATCTGCACCCAATTGGATTTCTCGTTTTCATTGATTATAGTTTTTGCCCGTAAATCGTCGGGGAACATATTTGTTGAATCCAGGGAACCAATGCGTTCTATCAGACTAAGTACGGTACCGCCGAGGTTTTTGCTGGTAAAGGCCAGGCGATTTAAGGCCTTAGGGCCATGGGATGTGATGAGCAATATGGACTTTGACGGAAAGATGACAGTGATATTTTTAACGAATACATCCACTAGGTCTTCTATGCTGGTTTGATTGGTCAGTTCGACCAAGGCATTGAGTTGGGCGTAGAGGATCTTTTCGTTAATATTCATTGGCTAAGGCAGTTTATCCTTGGAACAGGTATTATAGGGTTTCTGCACCAAAGCAGAAGTCTTATTGTTAAATAATTTAGCCTGGATAGAACATGCGTGTAGTCAGTGCAAACCTGAATGGCATTCGTGCCGCAGCAAAAAAAGGCTTTTTTGACTGGATGAAGCAACATAAGCCTGATGTGGTCTGTATACAGGAGACCAAGGCCCAGGAACATCAGTTGGATGATGAGGTATTTTCTCCCAAGGGCTATTTTCGCTATTTCTTTGATGCGGAGAAAAAGGGCTACAGTGGCACAGCTATCTACACCCGCCATGAGCCTGATCAGGTAAGTACAGGTTTAGGCTGGACGCATGCCGACTCAGAGGGACGCTGGATTGAGGCCCAATTCGGTAAGCTAACGGTGGCATCCTTATATCTTCCCTCTGGTTCATCCAGTGATGAAAGGCAGCAAAACAAGCTGATTTTTATGGACCAGCTGCGTGAAGATATGCAGGCTATGCGTCGCAAACGCAGAGAATTTATAATTTGTGGTGACTGGAACATCGTTCATAAAGAGATCGATATCAAGAACTTTAAAAGTAATCAGAAGAATTCCGGCTGTACACCGGTTGAGCGC
>JAOUJT010000323.1 GCA_029883105.1 Gammaproteobacteria bacterium | reverse complement strand
ACATGCCTCTTGTCTGGATGTCGTCGATGCCTCGGGTGTTGAGTGTTTACATTTTCAGTTAAAGCCCCATCTTCGCAATCGTCCTCAGTAATGGATAGGTTAGTGTTCCTTATCAGGACTAGGCAGATCCCTCTGTGTGCGGTATTCTGCATGCAGGTCTTACATGGATAGACAATAAGAATTATGTACCCGAATAGCTCTGCTGATGAAACCGAACGACTGGTCACCGATCATGCCCCTCTTGTGAAACGTCTGGCCTACCATTTGGTCGGGCGTTTACCCTCCAGCGTAATGGTGGATGATTTGATCCAGGCCGGTATGATCGGTTTACTGGATGCCGCCAGGCAATACGATCCCACACAGGGGGCAAGCTTTGAGACCTATGCCACCATCCGTGTACGTGGTTCCATGATCGATGAGCTGCGTCGCAACGACTGGGCGCCAAAATCCGTACACAAAAAACAGCGTGATGTGGCTGCAGCCATTAAGCTGGTTGAATCACGTACGGGCTGTGATGCCAAGGACATTGAAGTGGCCGAGGAGATGGGTATAGAGCTGGACGATTACTATCGAATTCTGCAGGATACAAATTCTGCCCGTCTATTTAGTTTGGATGTGGTCGATGCCAATGACGAATCCTTTATTAATACCATCTCTGATAATGGCGGTTCGCCTCTGGATGGTCTGACCGAAGATCGCTTTAAAGAGAGTCTGGGTGAGGCCATTACCCGACTACCGGAACGCGAACGGATGGTACTTTCCATGTATTACGACAATGAACTTAACCTGCGTGAGATTGGTGAGGTGCTGGAAGTGAGTGAATCACGCATTTCACAAATTCTGTCCCAGGCCCACGGTCGATTGCGCTCACGCCTTAGTGAGTGGACACAATAGCGTTAAAACCCCACCCTCTATTTTTTTGCCACATCGTGAAATTCGTATCCTGATACAGAAGTCATTCGCAACGCACCTTTATAGTATACTCAGCGGCTTACTAGGTTATTCGACTCGTCTGGGCTGCTGTAGCGCCGCTAGCGAGCTCAATAAGAATTATTGTTAGCCGCCTGTGGCGGTGATTTTGTGAGGATAGTATGGATTTTAAGCCTTTCCAGCCCCCCAAGCGTACCCTGATGGGACCAGGCCCTTCTGATGTCAGTGAGCGTGTTTTACATGCCATGGCTCGCCCCACCATCGGTCACCTGGACCCCGCCTTTATCGGCATGATGGATGAGGTTAAACAGTTGTTGCAGTACGCCTTCCAGACCAAAAACGAACTGACCCTGCCCATCTCTGCTCCCGGTTCCGCCGGTATGGAAAGTTGTTTCGTTAATTTGGTTGAGCGCGGTGACAAGGTTATCGTCTGCCAGAACGGTGTGTTCGGCGGTCGCATGAAAGAAAATGTGGAACGCATCGGCGGCACTGCGGTGATGGTTGAGGACGATTGGGGCAAGCCGGTTGATCCGAATAAGCTTGAACAGGCCCTGAAGGACCATCCAGATGCCAAGGTGGTGGCTTTTGTCCATGCCGAGACCTCTACCGGTGCACAGTCCGATGCGGAAACGCTGGTGAAACTTGCTCATAAGCATGATTGTCTGACCATCGTTGATGCGGTCACCTCGCTGGGTGGTACTGCTCTGAAAGTCGACGAATGGGATATCGATGCCATCTACTCCGGTACCCAAAAGTGCCTGTCTGCGCCCCCCGGTCTCTCACCCGTGAGTTTTAACGAACGCGCGGCAGAGGCGATACGTAACCGCAAGACCAAGGTACAAAGCTGGTTCCTGGATATGAATCTGGTGATGGGCTACTGGGGCGCTGGTGCCAAACGTGCCTATCACCATACCGCACCGATTAACAGTCTATATGCCTTGCATGAATCCCTGCTGATTTTGAAGGAAGAAGGCCTGGAAAATTCATGGGCCCGTCATCAGCAGAACCATCTTGCACTGAAGGCCGGACTGGAAGCCATGGGACTGGGTTTTGTTGTCGATGAGGCACATCGTTTGCCACAGTTAAATGCTGTTTACATCCCGGATGGTGTGGATGATGCTGCGGTTCGTAACAAGCTGCTCCAGGACTACAATCTGGAGATTGGTGCTGGCTTGGGTGTTCTGGCCGGCAAGGTATGGCGTCTTGGTCTCATGGGCCATGCCTGTTCTGCAGAAAATGTCAGTTACTGCCTGAATTCTCTCGATGAGGTGCTTACCGGAATGGGGGCTCCGATTCAAAGCGGTGTTGCCGTGGACACTGCCAATAAGGTTATTGCGGCGTAGTTAACATCCACAATAATATTTTATCAGGGGCACTACGGTGCCCCTTTCTATTTGTATTAGCTTGTTCATATAATGAGCGGAAATCTCAAAAAATGGATGGATATCGTGACTAGCCCAAATAGTGCATCGGACAAGCCAACTGTCATAAATAGCCAGATCACCAAGTTTTTATTTTCATATGGCAAAAAGAAAGAGTATGAAAAAGGACAGTATCTTATCTCAGAAGGTGAGGCATCCCATACCATTTTTGTCGTCCTTGACGGTGAGGCCGAGATCCTTAAAAAAGATGATTCGGATCAGGATAATGTCGTCGCACGAGTTGGAAGTGGTACGATCCTTGGTGAAATGGGGGTCTTTATGCAGGAGAATCGAACAAGTTCCGTGCGTGCCGCTTCTAAAGTTCTGGCACTGGAATTCTCCGCAGAGAGCTTTAATACCGCGATTGGGAAAATCCCTGAACTGGGGATACGTATTATCAATGCCCTGTCATCAAAACTTAAGTCATCCAATGAGTTTGTTCTAGGTCTGCGTAAGGCGCACAATCTGATGGTCGTGAGTAATAATATACTGGCCAACGAACAGCTTGAAACCGTTGCCAGTAGCACGAAGGCCATGAACAGTTCCAAGGAATTTATCGATTTCACACTGGATATATCCGAACTAAGCCGTGAAGTCGCCGTAGGACGGCGTGCCTTATTTAGTGAAGTAGACAGATTGGAATCTGCGGGAATACTCATCAAGGTCAATCGCATTGGAGGCAAAGTGGTCGGTCAGACAAAGGCCGAAGACTTGATTAAGTTTGTGAATTTGCATACATATCCCC
>JAOUJT010000322.1 GCA_029883105.1 Gammaproteobacteria bacterium | reverse complement strand
CGTGCAATACCAGGAACACGGGAACGACCGAGCGCCACGTCTTCACCACGGGCGTTCAACTTCGCTACCATCACACCATTATTATCTTCAATGGTGATCAGCCCCTGTTCAGACAACCAGGTTAATTCGGTGCGCAGCTTGTCGCGTGACACGCCAAGACCAACCAGCTGCAGTATGGACTGCAGTACGGTGTCGTTATGTGAGTAGTCCGGGTCTTCTTCCAGGGCCTTAAGGATCATTAGGCGGATATTTTGTGTAGTGTTTTCTGTGACGATATCTTTAAGGCTCATCAGTCACTCTCCATCAGGCTCTGCTGTATTAAGGTAAGGGTAGTATTCATTTGTTGCACCGTGCCTTCGATGTGCTTTACGCCCTGACCGACTTGATCTATACGGTTATGTATACGGCTGATTTCTTTATCACCAGGCACATGTGTCATTTCATTTTCGATAACCAGTATCCGCTCTTGATGGTCGATCACTTTTTCATCCACATCCTTAATGGCCTTATGGTTGGCCTTGTGTTTGTTGGTCTGCCAGACATATATGCCAATCAGCAACGTGGCCACCAGCTGGACAATGTCGAACCAAAAACGCCACTCATTATAATCAGCGCCCATACTGTCTCCCCTTCATTTCGTGATCTTCCTGGCATGGCACACAACGTACTACTTCAGGATTACGCTGTACCCGTTCAAACGGGATAGCTCCTTCACAGTCTTTACAAATACGTGCACCGCCTCGGATGAGCGGTGTCTCTTTCAATCTGTTTTTATGATCTTCAATGGCCTGCTTGCGTTGCATCTCTTCTTGCTTGGCGGCCATCTCAAAATATTTTTCGTCCATTTACTTCTCCGGCGAATCTCGAGGCCAGGTAGACTTGATGATGACCTCCATCTCTTCGGCATACTCGCGGCGCAATCGATTGCGCTCTACTAATCGCCGATAGGCATCATCACTTAGGCACTGCAGATCATCCGAACTCAGGCTGGGTAGAATCGGGCGTACTGGGAGAGAAAGACGCTCCGAGACATATACCATTTCTGTATGAGCACAGCCGCCACTACCAGCCCCGATCAAGGTGATCACGACTGCCATTTTTAAGGCTCGATTCCTCATCCTGTTGCTCCTGTCGGTGTTTCTTCTTAATCTTTTCCCTGGACTTGTCGGTGCGGCGGTGTCGATCATTTGCTGCATTACTTATATCCAGCCGTTGCTTGGTCGCCTTAGATTTTGCCTTGTAGGCATTGCCACGAAAGAACAAAGCCAGCCCTGTACCAATCAGGGCCAGAAGGCCGAGAAACTTATTAACCACTCCACTTCTCCTTAAACTCACGCGCTACCCAGGGGGCGATGATGGTCATAACCGCGCCGCCAAACTCTGTGGCACTCATGGGAGGTAATACATCAATGACACCCGCCAGGAGATATTTGAATAGCACCGCCACAAAGGCGATGGCTACAAAGGTGAGTGTGGTGGACGGTTCACCGTTCTTGTCTTTTAAACGCATGCTTAAGCCCTCTTTAAGGCATCTTCAATGGACAGGATATAGGGGATATATACGGTCTTCGGATTGCCAAAACGGCGCGGAACTTTTACTGCGGTTAACCCACTGCCTCTTGGCTCACGGAGCGGACCGGATATAGAGACATGCACCCACTGTCCAAACTCATGAATGACCTGGTCATAATTGGGAAGGTTCTCATCGATCCACTGTGCGACCTGCAATGGGGTGTAGCCGCTAACCGTGATGTCGGCGGCTTTTCCATTACAGTGTGCCGAGTTGGATGAACCACCGATCAGTTTGTTGAGTTTGGAGGGACGATAGCCACTACTGATATGCACAGGCCCAAGTTCGTCTCGAACGGGTTGCAATATCGTTTTGCATAGACGACGTAAGTGAGTGTAGACCAGGCCACCCTCGATCACGCTCATATCAATACCGTGACGCACTGCCGTCTGCGAACGGGTGAATTCGTCCAGGTAGAAATTGTCTGAGAGTTTGATTCTGTCCATGCCGCTACGTTAGCGGTGGGAGAGATTTTGAAACAGAGGAACCGGTTCCGGGGAATCGGTATAAGAGGATGAAGTTATTACACTACAGCCGAGTCAGTACTGCAAGGATCAGAAAAGATCACCCTGGCTATCGTCTTGCTCACCCTCAACACGTCGACGCAACTTACGAATGCCACGCTCGGTGTATCCATACTCCCTGGCCAATTGTGCATTGGTGTTACCGTCTGCCGCCTGGGCCAGTATCTTGAGTTCTTTGAGGGATCGAAGGGCGGCGGCACAGCGTGGGATCTCAATCTCTTCTCCACGGTAATATTCCACCATTACCTTTAGACCATCCATACCAATGAGAGCAGCCAACCAATGATCATACTTTGCCTTGGTGGGAACGCACAATCTGGTACCGCCACGCTCCTCGACGATCTTGAGGGCGTCGGCCATGCCCACCACGTCGATGAGTTCTTGTACGGATGCGGGTAGTAGATCCGCCTGGCAGGATGTAATGGCTGACATATTATACCGTGGGGATCTGTCCAACGATGTCTTTGACCGTGGGCCAGCGCTTGGTGCTCTCGGCCACCTGTACAAACGTGGAGCGAATACGTGCTGCTCCGTGCTGTGGGCTTTTTAGCCTCCAGGTGCGTTTAGGCCACATCTCCAAGATCCAGCGTTCGGCCACTAGCTTCATGGTGTCGGCGGCAGGGACGCCTTCCAGACCCAGCAGGTGCAGTTCGGCCATGCTGCCGCAGACGGTACGAGTGAACCACTCCGGGATACCTTCAGGAGAGGGGAAGGTATTCAGCATCTCTATGGTTTGGGCGGTCTTGGATAGCGCTTTGGCTGGTACTTGAAGGCCTTGTGAAGATGACACCACCGCCAGAGCCGTGGACTCACCACTGGTTACCGATTCCAATACACGCTTCAGGTAGTTGTGGTTGGATAGCGGCTTGAAGCCACCGGCATCCTGTTTTACTCGCATGGCCTGTATGGTCTCAGCCAAGCCGGTGGTCAGTCCCTGTTGTTCGGGATAGAGAGCCAGCACCTCGCGCACCAGGCGCAGCGCTCGATCATTAGCGAGATCCCGACTGGGAGATCGGAAT
>JAOUJT010000321.1 GCA_029883105.1 Gammaproteobacteria bacterium | reverse complement strand
CCTTATACTTATGCTGAACACACACGTGCGGTCAGATATGTTGATAAAGCATTGAAGCGCCTAACGCTTAATGGTGCTTGGTCTGGCGGGACTGTAGTAGCAGGGTCACCTGTGATTAACTCTTACGCCGGCGGTACTTATTCCTACATAGGTGCCTCCAATGTCTTGATGACAACTGACTGGATAAAACGCTCAGGGTCAACAGGCGTTTTTGGTATAACCGCGATCAGGCCGGGTACTAAATACATAAAAGTGGGTTTCTTGCTGAACCGTGATGCGGGGACTGAAACATCTTACATACGAAACGTGAAGCTGATTAATGAGACAAGAAACCAAAGCCTGAACTTTCCAGAACACGAAGCCAGAGTGGTAGAAACAGGGGTTATGGAGGCTGTGGACTTTATTGAGCAGGGTAACTTCCCAGCACCGGATTACCTAGACTATGACCCGTGGGTTATAGGCTCATGGGGGTCTCAAGGAGTATTCACCCAAAATGGAGCCACAGTAGAAAATCAGATAATCGAATATGCAGACCCGTGGGGTAACAGAGCGCCAACGTGGTTCTGTAATCCGGGCGTCGATAACAGTGCTGATGGTGGATGGAACGCCACGTTCTCAGCGAATCACACCGATAAGCTTAGATTCTCAGTATGGGTTAAAAGGACAGGATCTGTTGATGGGAACACCTACTTAGGCTGTTGGGGAGGAGCTACGCTCAATCTATTGGGTACTGTAAACGGTAACCCTTATTTCTGGTCAGGCGACTTGCCTACATTAGACGAGTGGTATTTGCTAGTAGGAGAACTCCATGCGAGTGACTATACAGGTGGTTATGGGGGAGTCTCTGGTGTTTATGACATGCAGGGGAATAAGGTTATCACAGGGACGGACTATAAATGGTCAGTTGGAGGCACTCAACAACAACACCGAGCCTACCTGTACTATGCGACTTTGGTAACAGCCTTACAGTATTTTGTCTACCCAAGAGTTGATATAGTAGACGGATCAGAACCTACTATTCAGGAACTGGTTAATGGGGGCGATTCGTTGAGACAGCTACATGACAAGGCGATGGAAATAAAAGATAAAGTGGTGACCATAAAAAATCAGTTTGTGGAGGGGATATAGTGGCTAAATTAAGTTCAACGGACATTTATGGCAACTTAAAAGTCTCAGGTACTATCCGGGGGGATGACACGGGTTGGATTGATATGACTCTAGTAAATAGCTGGGTGTTTTATGGAGTACCATGGTCAACACCTCAGTATAGAAGGATCGGAAATATTGTTTACTTGAAGGGGCTGGTTGGTGGGGGTAGTTCTACCACCGCGATTATAACGACACTACCTGCAGGATTCAGGCCCAACCAAGGCAGTATTAGGGTGGTGCAGGGTGCATTAGGTCCTCACAGGGTGACTCTTTCCGCAGATGGCACGGTGCAGCCTAGTACAGGGGCGTCTGTTACTTGGGTATCCTTGGATGATATTACCTTTATGGTAGACTAATCTGGGTGCCTGATTGCACTTAATTGCAAAAATTTAATACTTGACACAATACTAAAATAGTGTAAAATACCTAAGTATAAAAACTAATTAAGGAGATTGGTTGATGGCCGTTCATATATTTAGTAAACCCAAACCACAGGGAGACAACCCTCCTAACGGGGTTATCCCTGTGCTGGATAATCAAGAGTTAAATACCGAGATCCATGTGAATGGTTGGGTAGTAAGAGACATCACAGGAGCTAAGGTAGCGTCACGTGGGTTCGGACACCATCAACCCAAAGGTAGCGATAATGATAAGCGCTTGTGGTACATGGGGGATGTGCAGAAATTCCTTGACCAATACTACCCTACGACGAAGACCCTCCAACTTGAGTTGCCTTCTCTGGTAGAATCATCATGACTTGGTTCCCTGAGGCAGCCAATGATTCTGTGACCCCACCCAGAGAACGTATTAGTTTGGTGGGGGAGATTTCTGAAGCGGAGACATTAGAAGTACGAGGAAGGGAATCTGCACCTGCACAAGAAGAAGAAGGATCCTATCTAGGGTTTTGGATCTTAGTTATTGGCATAGGGCTTGTGGTGTTTATATGACTGAATTACATATACTGTATATTTCTTTGGTACTCTCTATTATGTCCTTTACGGGTGTCATCTTCTCGGGATGGTTTTTGATCCTGACGACTAGAATGACCCGGAGAAATCGAGAGCTGCTGATGCGAATTTTAACGGCAGAAGTACAGCCGGAACCGGAACCACTAGACCTAAAGGGGCTATTCAATGGCAGTAACCATAAAAAAGAAAAGTAGTGGGGTTGTTATCGAACCCCCTAAGAAGCAGGTGGGGGATAAATACCATTATTGTCGTAGACAGTCATGGTGGCCTATATTCCAAGCCAAGGCGACCAACAGTACCAATATAGGTAATCTCAAAAGTTATGTTAAGGGGTTGATCCAAGTACCGGGTCACAAAGACGTGACGGATGAATTGCACGACTTTCTGTATATATTGAATACGCAGGCTCTGATACCAGACAGTGAATTACTTTCAATTCATACTTGACACAATGTCAAAAATGACTATAATGTAAGTATCAAAAACAAATAACTGCATAGGAGCGGGTATATGGAATCACCAATTTACTACTTCACTCGCAAGACCGTCACAGGACACTCAGATCTTAAAGATGTGTTGGGAGGCAAGGGCGCTAACTTGGCTGGAATGGCTAAGTTAGGGGTACCTGTCCCTGATGGGTTCACAATAGCAACTGAAGAGTGTATGAATTATCTTGATGCACAGGACACACAGAAGGCAACTATACTGAATGATGTTGTTTCTGAAGTGATAACCGCTATGAACACCATGACCTATGATATGGGGCTCAATACACACCCTTTGGTCTCGGTAAGATCGGGGGCCAGAGTGTCCATGCCCGGAATGATGGATACCCTATTGAACATAGGTATGACGACCTCTAACATGGATTACTGGGTGGAGAGACTAGGTGCTTGGACAGCTTATGATTGTCGTCGTCGTCAAATCCAGATGTATGCCAACGTGGTTGAAGGGGTGGCTATGGGGCACTTTGAACTAGCCCTCAATGAGGCGAAATCAGTGTCCGGCGTAGAC
>JAOUJT010000057.1 GCA_029883105.1 Gammaproteobacteria bacterium | reverse complement strand
TCACTGGTATCTCACACGTGCTAGAACACATGATGTTCAAGGGCACCAAACGCCACCCTGCCGGTGAATTCTCGCGCATCATCGCCGAAAACGGTGGTCGTGAGAATGCCTTTACCGGGAAGGACTATACCGCCTATTTCCAACAGTTGGAGAAGAGCCGTCTTCAGGTCAGTATGCAGATGGAGGCGGATCGTATGCGCCACCTGTTGCTGCCGCCGGAGGAGTTTGCCAAGGAGTTGAAGGTGGTGATGGAAGAGCGTCGTCTGCGTACCGACGACAATCCTCAGGCCCTGACCTACGAACACTTTATGGCCACCGCCTTTGTTAACAGTCCCTATCATCAACCCATCATCGGCTGGATGAACGACCTGGAAAATCTTACGGTGGACGACTTGCGAAGCTGGTATCAGAGATACTATGCCCCCAATAACGCTACCCTGGTGGTGGTGGGCGATGTGGAGCCGGGCAATGTCCTGCGTATGGCGCGGCGTTATTTTGGCGGCCTCAAGCCCTCTGAACTTAAGCCCTCTAAGCCGCGTAAGGAATTTGCACAAAAAGGCGTACGCCGTATTGAGGTGAAGGCCCCGGCGCAACTGCCATTCCTCAGCATGGGCTACAAGGTACCTGTTATCAATACTGCCGAACAGGCATGGGAGCCCTACGCCCTGGAGGTACTGGCGGGAGTGCTGGACGGTGGTAATGCCTCGCGTCTGTCTAGGCAGCTGGTACGCAAACAGGAGCTGGCCAGCTCGGTAGGCGCCGGTTACAACCCAGGTTCACGTTATGCTGAGCTGTTTATTATCGAGGCCAGTCCGGTCAAGGGTACGTCGATCAATCGGCTGGAAAAGGCGATCAAAAAACAGCTCCTTCGTTTGCAGAACAAGCCCATCAGTGTGCGTGAGCTGGAGCGGGTGAAGGCTCAGGTGCTTGCCGCCAAGATCTATCAGCAGGACTCTGTGTTCTATCAGGCGATGGAGTTGGGCATGTTGGAGACTACCGGCGTCGGCTGGCGCGTGGGTGAGTTGTACGAACAGAAGATACGTGAGATCACGGCCGAACAGGTGCAGGCGGTGGCGAAGAAGTACCTGCAAGAGGATGGTCTGACCGTCGCCCAGTTGGTACCGGTGAAGGACAATGGGGAGTTACGTAATGACGTTCGTTAAGGTATTTCTGCTGGCTCTCACGCTTTCTCTCTCAACCACGGCCCTGGCCACACCGCAGATCCAGCACTGGACCACAGCCAACGGTGCACGGGTCTATTATATCGATGCCCCCGAATTGCCGATGGTGGATATGCGGGTGGTGTTCGATGCCGGTAGCGCTCGGGATGGCCAATTTCCCGGTCTGGCCATGCTCAGCAATGGTCTGCTGGACAGTGGTATCAAGGGTAAGGACGAAGAGGCGCTGGCCGCTCACTTCGAGGATTTGGGGGCACAGTATAGTGCCAGTGCCATGCGCGATATGGCGCTGGTACAATTGCGTAGCCTGAGTGACGAAAAGCTGTTGGCCCCGGCGCTGGAAACCTTCAGCCAGATCGTCTCGGCCCCTCTGTTTCCCAACAAGGTCTTACGGCGTGAGCGTGAGCGCATGCTGCTGGGTTTAAAGGCCAAGCAGGAGTCCGCCTCTGATCTGGCCAGTGATGCCTTCTATGCCGCGCTCTATCCGGGACATGCCTATGGCCGTCCCACCGAAGGTACCGTAAGCTCGCTGAGGTCCATCTCTGTGGAGCAGTTACGTGCCTTTCATCAGCGTTATTACGTCGCCAACAATGCGGTGATCGCCATTGTTGGTGCGGTGGATCGTCCACGTGCCGAGGCGATGGCAGAACAGATCAGCTCGCGTCTCTCCCGTGGTCGTGCCGCCAGCTTGATCCCCACCGTGAAGCCGTTAACGGCTGCCGCAGAACAACGTATCAAACACCCCTCCAGCCAGAGCCACATCCTTGTGGGGCAGACGGGGATGAGGCGTGGTGATGCCGACTACATGGCACTCTATGTGGGCAACCATATCCTCGGAGGCAGCGGGTTTGGTTCGCGCGTTATGGCCGAGATCCGCGAGAAGCGTGGTCTGGCCTATAGCGCCTACAGTTACTTCCTGCCCATGCGTCAGTCTGGGCCGTTTATGCTCGGCCTGCAGACCCGCAATGATCAGGTGGATACGGCGCATCAGGTGCTGATGCAGACCCTGACCGAGTTTGTCCAGCAGGGCCCAACAAAGAAAGAGCTACAGGCTTCGAAAAAGAACATCAGTGGAGGTTTTCCGCTACGCATCGATTCCAATAAGGACCTGGTGGAGTATGCGGCGATGATCGGTTTTTATGACCTGCCGCTGGACTATCTGGATACCTTTAACCAGCAGGTGGAGGCCATCACGGTAGAGCAGATCCGTGACGCCTTCCAGCGCCGGGTGAATCCGCAGCAGATGGTGAGCGTTATTGTAGGAAATAGTTAGTGGCCAGAGGTGCCCAGCGTGGCAAAAATCCTGCGGCGAAAAATGGTGGCAGTCGAGTATTACGCATCATCGCTGGTCAGTGGCGCGGGCGTAAGATCCAGTTCCCCGATGTGGAAGGCATACGTCCCACCCCGGATCGGGTACGTGAAACCCTGTTTAACTGGCTTGCCCCGCATATCCATGGCGCCCGCTGTCTGGACCTGTTCGCTGGCAGTGGTGCAGTGGGGCTCGAAGCCCTCTCCCGCGGTGCCCGTGAGGTGGTGATGGTGGAACGGGAGTCCCGCGCCGTTAGCTATCTGCGCGAAACCGGAGCCATGCTGGGTAGCGAAGGTTTGCAGGTAGTGCATGGCGATGCCCTGCATTATCTGCAGGGCTCGGGCGAACCCTTCGACATCGTCTTCATCGACCCACCGTTCCGCCTGGGATTACTGGCTCCGTGTCTGCAAGCTCTGCAGGCGTCTCACTGGCTGGCAGCCAATGCGCTCATCTACATAGAGGTGGAGAAGGAGTTGGGTGAGCTGGCCCTGCCGGAAGGTTGGTCGCTACGGAAACAGAAGGTATCAGGGCAGGTGGCCTACCATTTGGTGGAGACCGGAGGCCGTTTGGCCTAAACTACGCCCCATTATGACTACTATCGCTGTTTATCCTGGAACCTTTGACCCTGTCACTAATGGCCACATCGATCTGATCGAGCGTGCCAGTCGCCTGTTCGACAAGGTGATCGTGGCGGTGGCAGCCAATCCCGGTAAAAGCCCTATGTTCAGTCAGGTGGAGCGGGTAGGTCTGGCCACCAGTGTGGTGGCGCACCTGGACAATGTCGAGGTCTGCGGTTTCGATACCCTGCTGGTGGATTATGCACAGCAACGTGGGGCGCAGGTGATCCTGCGCGGTCTGCGTGCGGTGTCGGATTTTGAATACGAATTTCAGCTGGCGGGGATGAATCGTCGTCTGGCACCCAGAGTGGAGACCATGTTCCTCACTCCGGCGGAAACCTACTCCTATATCTCCTCCTCGCTGGTGAAAGAGATCGCGAGACTGGGTGGTGATGTGACGGAGTTTGTCCACACAGATGTCATGGCTGCATTGACTGACAGAATACGCTAATATGCCCGATTCCCCGAACACCGTCTGGTGTCCCGATTTTAGGAGGCAATCATGTCTTTATTGATTACCGACGAGTGCATTAATTGCGACGTCTGTGAACCGGAATGTCCTAACGAGGCCATTTACCAAGGCGATGAGATCTACGAGATCGATATGAACAAATGTACCGAGTGTGTCGGTCACTACGATGAACCACAGTGTATAGATGTATGCCCGGTAGATTGTATCCTGGTGGATCCTGAGAATAAGGAGTCGGAAGAGACCCTTAAAGAGAAATATCTCAAGCTCACCGGTCAGGCTTAATCGTCCACAATAAAAGGTCCCCAACGGGGCCTTTTTTGTATGCAGGAATAAAAACATGCGCCAATTACCCCTTATCTTTCTTAGCCTGGTATTCCTCACCGCCTGTGGCCAGGATACTACTCTGCCACCGGCAGCGGGTATCGCCAGTGCCCATCCCACAGCGACCCGTGCCGGACATGAGATCATTACGGCCGGAGGCAATGCCTTCGATGCCGCCATCGCCGTCTCGGCAACCCTTGCGGTGGTAGAACCCTATAGCTCGGGCCTCGGTGGTGGTGGGTTTTGGCTCTTACATCGGGCCAGTGATGGCAAACAGGTGATGATCGATGGTCGCGAGCGGGCACCGCTCAAGGCCCATCGTGACATGTATCTGGGGGAAGATGGCCAGGTACTTAAGGGGCTGTCGATGGATGGCGCATTAGCCGCCGGCATCCCCGGTGTCCCTGCAGCACTGGTGCACATGGCCGAACGCTATGGCAAGTTGCCGCTGTCACAAAGTCTGGCCCCGGCCATACATGCAGCAAAAGAGGGGTTTCTGGTCACCGAATTTTATCGTCAGATGGTAAAATTCCGTCTCGATACACTACGTGCCTCACCTTCCGCCGCAGCCATCTTCCTTGCACAAAACAATATCCCGCCCCTGGGACACATCATCCGCCAGCCAGACCTGGCTAATACCCTGAGCACGCTGGCAGAAAAGGGCCGCAGTGGTTTCTACGACGGTGCCATGGCCAAGGCCATGGTACAAGGTGTGCGTTCCAATGCCGGTATCTGGAGCCTGGAGGATCTGAAGCAATATCAGGTGGTGGAACGTGAGCCGGTGGTGGGGAGCTATAAGGGCTATAGGATCATCTCCGCCAGTCCGCCCTCTTCCGGTGGAGTGGCCATGGTCAGTATGCTCAACATCCTCGAAGGTTACGAACTGGAAAAACAGGATAAGGTAACGCGCACACACCTGGTGGTAGAAGCCATGCGCCGCGCCTATCGCGACCGTGCTGAATTCCTTGGCGACCCGGACTTTGTTCAGGTGCCCATCGCCAGATTGACAAACAAAGAGTATGCCAAAGAGTTGGCCAGTAACATCAAACTGGACGATGCGACCCTCAGTATCGATCTGAAGCCGGTGGCGGTAGAGGCCGAGGGCCCACACACCACCCACTTCTCGGTGTTGGATCGCGAAGGTAATCGGGTTTCGGCCACCTTAAGCATTAACTACCCCTTTGGCTCGGGTTTTGTTGCGCCGGGTACCGGGGTATTGTTGAACGATGAGATGGATGACTTCTCCGCCAAACCTGGTGTGCCCAATGCCTATGGTCTGGTGGGTGCCGAAGCCAATGCCATCTCCCCCGGCAAGCGTCCGCTCTCCAGTATGAGTCCTACCTTTGTGGAAGGACCGGACGGCGTCGCCATCCTCGGTACCCCCGGCGGCAGCCGTATCATCACCATGGTGTTGCTGGGTATCCTGGATTACACCGAGGGACAAGGGCCAGAGCATTGGGTCAAGCTGCCGCGTTTCCATCATCAGTATTTGCCGGATGTGATCCAGCATGAGGTGAATACCTTTAGTGCAGAGGAGAAGGAACGGCTTTTGCTCATGGGACATCAGCTCAAACAGCTGTCACATCCCTATGGCAATATGCAGGCGTTGTTGTGGAATAAAAAGAAAAACACGCTTAGTGCTGCCAGTGATCCCAGAGTTGAGGGTAGGGCAGAGGTTAAGTAGATAAATTATAGATTTTGTTGGCCCCGTGCTCACGGGGCTTGGATTTATAGATCTTCCGGTAGATCCATATCGTAATAATCATCGTTTAATTGTTGCAGTAGACGCTTACGTTCCATCAGATCTTCTATGCGCCGGCGTGAGAGCAGTGAGTTGGCCTTGACGGGCTTTTCATCCTCTTCATCCTCTTCATCATCTACGCTCAGAATTGAGTCATTCATATCATCGGTGTCGAAATCATCCATGGAGTCGTCGGGCGTTTGAGTCATGGGTTGTACCTGTAGTTTGGTTCCTGTTTATAGGATATCTAAATACACGTAGATATCGGCTTCGTACAATTAATTGTATTTTGTCTGGTTATAAATTCTTTTGTGGGGAATAGCGATAAGGGGGATGGTGTGGTGGTACGCTTGAATCTGTTTCCTTAAATGGAGGTTTGAAGAAGAGCTTTCAATTTTTATGCATTCTTTCGGCACGCACCCAGAGGGCACACGCACCCAGGGGGCACACGCACCCAAGGGGCACACACTTAACCTCCCTCAGTTTAACGGAGGCTTTAAATCGGTGAACTTATATCGCCAAAAGAGCTTCCAACTGGCAAGAAAACCTAGTCTATACAAGACGATACAAATAAAAAACAAACCGCTGTGCGCCGAACCAAATAGAGCGTATAGTGGCACGGTTCTTCTTTCCCTGTATCGAGCCTACTGGCCAACACGCCTCTATCCTCCTTATTGCGACCCTATTTGCTTGCAAGCGAATAGCGTTGATTCATAGCACCTACTGTTAGCGTTTCTCAATCTTAATGAGAACAGCCAGCCTTTTTGCGTAACTCCGTTCTTTTGAGTAGCGAGATGCTGTACACGAATCTTTTTCAGTGTGATGTAGGTATGTCCTTGATTTGTACCTATTCGTTTTAGGAGTACCATGACTACCAGCAACGAAGAAACCCAAGAGTTACAACCCGCTATTATTTCCTTTGTGAAAGATCTCCCTAATGTGTTTTCGCTTGCGGGCTTAGCTTGCACAATATTGGCTATCTATTTCAGTATTCTGGGCGTTTACTACGCAGCAATGATTGGTATGATCTGGGCTGTTGCCTTTGATTGGGCAGATGGTCTAGTTGCACGAAGAATGAAGGGTCGTACAGGCAATGCCCGGATTTTTGGTGGCCAACTGGATCTGGTCATAGACATTGTGAGTTATGGTGTCGCACCGGCGATTCTTTTGCTTAGTTATGGAGCGTTCGAGCCTATATTTCTTCCGGCCGCTTTCATTGTACTCGCTGCCAGTGCGATACGTTTAAGTTACTTCAGTACCTTCGGCTTGTCTGATGAGTCCAAATACACAGGTCTAGCTCTGGATAACAATAACATCGTACTGGTGTTTATATTTCTTTTAGAAAGTGTTCTTCCAGGTGGCATATTCTCTGTGGTCCTCTATGTCAGCGCCCTAGGGTTGGCCACTCTCAATGTATCCCAAATTAAAACGCCCAAACTTTCTGGTAATCCACGAAATGTTGTTTTGCTTGCACTTTATACGCTGGGAATAACGGGTATTTATGCTTGGAAGCTTTTGTAACAATATTTGCTCGGCCAAAATCGTCCGTAAAAAGCATTGATAATTATTTTTTAGGAATTTAATAGAATATGATTGTATATACCGTAGGTACTTTTGATTTGTTGCATGTGGGACACCTTGCTTTACTGGAATATTGTAAATCATTAGGAGGCGTTCTGGCCGTTGGTGTTGCTTCAGATCGCGTGGTTAATTCTTACAAACCTAATGTTCCTGTTATTCCTCTTGAACAACGAATGGAAATGCTTAGAGCTTTACGTTGTGTTGATATAGTACGCCCCTACGATGAACTGGAATATGTGTCTGGTTGCAAAGAACTAAATGTTGATGTTTTCGTGATAGGCGAAGATTGGGGGAATAAACCTCACAATATTGCAGTGGAATCTTATCTGAGATCGGCCAGGAAGAAGATCAGGCAAGTGCTTTATAATCCCCGTACTTCCTCAACTACGATAAAACAAAATGTCATTGCTCAATCTTATAATGTAAACAATTTAACGATAGCTGCCGCATAGTGGCTTAATTTACAGAAATTAAGTCGACCACAGCGACAAGTGCTTCCAAGAGCCATTGTTTTAAAGTTGCTTGGAAGCGTTGTGGTAAAAGTTCATAACAAGTTTCTGTGCACGAAAAATTACTCGCTGTACCCTTGGTTTCCAGTGTTCCAAACGTTAGGGGAAACTAAAATAGTTGTATGTGACATCTATTTATGATTTTTGATTTAGACGCTGGCAAACGCCGGCTTTTTTTTGTCTGTGTATTGCTCATATTTTAATTAACCTCTGCCTAGAGGTGGCGAATTTTTTAAATATGGAAAAAGTAATCATACTAACGTGGAATGGCGTTGCCGTATTCAAGGCATGATGGTGAGGTTTACCTGTGTGCTGCCACTGCTACAGCCTGAGTCTCCGGTATTTTCTGCAAACACACTGGTTGTGGCCTGAGGCAGGCCGTCGGCCAAACCCACCGATTCAAAGAATTGGAAGCTTGAGATTTCACACGTAACCGGAAGTTTCTCCGCAGGTATAGGCTTAATCCAAGCTCGGACCATACCTGCCTTGGCACAGCCAAAATCGTCGTGGTGCATTGTGGCCGTGATATCACTACTGCCGGGATTGCAAAGAACGGCGAGGGAATAATTTGTCAGCCCAGACTTTGGTACGTCGATTTGAACGATCAGCCTACCCGGCGCAGCGGTTGAGTAATATTCCTGAACAAAAACCGGCACCGTAATCACCGTGTCTATAACAATCCGATTTTCGCAGCCAGCCAATATGGTACTGACTATTGCTGCCGCCAGTGTTCTGCTGTAAATAATTCGCATGTTTACACCCTTCATCTCTTCAGCATGATAGCAAATCATCTTAATACAGACATCGAAAAGGGGCTTCTTTTTAACCTGAGCAGATGATGACTCAGGTTTCTCATAAATCGATGCGGATTTTCCCTATACAGCTGAATTAAGGAGAATCCAGTGTTGAAAAAGACTGAGTCAAGCATCGATAGCTCTGCGGATGACATCGAAACGGGGGGGCTCTAGAAAGCAATGCAGTACCTAATTGCTAACGGAACACCTCATCAGAGAAAGAATAGGGACTAATTAGATAGGGTTTATATCTATCCACATCGGAAGAAAAACCTATCGTAAATATTACTACAAAGCGAAGGAGAACCAGTTCTCAGTGCAGACCATCTACTATGTGCAAAAATGTCTGGTGTACGCAGAGTGCTGTGTAATGAACCGCCATTAATTGGCTGTTAGCATAAGTATTCAACAGAGTGAAAATATATTAATAAATATGGATGCAAAATAATGAATGTTCGCACAAAACAATCAATGCGTTGGTTTTCCGAGCAATGTCCTGGGCTGGATGACTGGCTTAAAGACTCTCCGGTTGCCGAGTATGTAAAATTGATAGAGGTTTATCACCTTAACAATGATCTGATTTATCTGGAGTTCAAAACAGAAATTCATCAGTTTCTCATTATTTCCACATCGGAGTCTGAAAATTACCCGAGCCTAATGAGTTTTGCCTTTTCAGATCGTTATGGAGACAGCCCCATGTCCAAGGGTTATTATGACAAGTCTACCTGGTGCAAGATAGAAAAAGATATACTGCATGTTATTCAGGCAGGTATTCCCGCATCGTTTGCTATGCAAGCCAAGTTGCCCGGTAGTGCAGGTAATGATTAAATGGCCCAAAGACCCTTATAAAGACAAAGAATAACTATGGCCGCGACTAACCTTCTAGCCTTAATCGACGACATTGCTACCTTGCTCGACGATATCTCTGTATATTCAAAAATCGCCTCGAAAAAAGCAGCCGGTGTATTGGGTGATGATCTTGCGCTGAATGCTGAACAGGTGTCGGGGATAAAGGCAGACAGAGAATTGCCAGTAGTCTGGGCGGTGGCGAAAGGATCTTTTGTTAATAAACTGATCCTGGTACCAGTTGCTTTACTGATTAGTGCGACATTGCCCTGGTTGGTTATTTTATTATTAATGGTCGGCGGTGCCTATCTCTGTTATGAAGGCTTTGAAAAGGTGTTTCATAAGCTGATGCATCTGAAACAGGGAGATGACGGGCATCACCAGCAAGTATTATCTGCTATCAGGGATGGTTCCGTTGATATGGTGGCGTTTGAAAAAAAGAAAATAAACGGTGCCATTCGTACCGACTTTATTCTTTCCGCAGAGATCATTGTCTTGACCCTGGGAACAGTTAAGGATGCTGCCTTTCTCACCCAGATCGGTGTTTTGTCTGCGATTGCCATTGGCGTGACGATTTTTGTATATGGTCTGGTCGCAGGTATCGTGAAGCTGGATGATGCCGGGTTGTATCTACTTAAATCAGACGGAGAGGATTTCTGGACAGAGCTGAAACGCCGTATAGGTCGAGTGATACTATTGGCTGCGCCCTATTTAATGAAACTGTTATCTATTGTGGGAACCATTGCCATGTTCCTGGTCGGTGGCGGTATCATCGCGCATCATACACCACTGATTCATCACGCTATCGAATCATTAACCACGACTAGTTTGACCATTCCAGCAATTGGAAACATAGTCTCCAGTAGCGTACCGCTGCTTTCGAATATGGGCGTAGGGATATTGGTTGGAGCTAGCGTGCTCTTGCTACTTAGCCTCGGTAGTAATCTATTCAGCAAGGCTAAATGATTAACGCTGAATCTATTCCAGATGTTTCTTGCCCGTTGTATTTTTCGCCCGTTGACTTAGAAAAAATAAAATATATTCCCACCAATAATTAGTGAGTCCTCTTGTTTAACCAGTGGGCTGTCGGCAAACACTGCGCCAGATAAAGTGTCATAGCGTATTGCTCCGACCAACCAAAGCTTGGGGCTAAGCCAGTAACTAGAGGTAAGAGTGGTTCGAAACCCACTGTATCCTGCCTTGGCATCATAGCCGGGACGGTTTGGTGTTACGTAGGGGCTATCAACCTGATAGTAAATGTCATGATAGCTTTCTGAAGCCCATATGGGCCCGATTGACAGGCGTGTATCAAAGAGGGAAAGGTGCCTGAATTGAATGTAGGGTGAAAAGGTATAACCCTCCTCATTTCCTGTTTTTAGATTTATCGCTGCTCGAAGTGGTGCTGAAACAGTCCATTGATATTTTCTATCGTCTGATTGCCATATGCCCCAGTGAGCCCCCGGGCCTAGCTCAAGATTAGGTGCAATGTCCTGCATACCTAGCCGGGCAATATTTCCTGCCGAGGTGACAGGAATGCCCAGCGCAAAACTGAGATCCAGGCTGAACTGTTCAGTTGTCGTTAGTAGGACGCTGCCACCACTGCGGTTAAGTTTTATGCGCTCACCCGTGTAGAAAATGGTTGGGTATGGAAATAAGAGCAAATAGTTCTGATCAGAACCTCGATAGTGCGAAATACTACCGCCGGCAAAACCCAAGCCAAAATCCCAGCCATGCATGGCTTCATGGTTGATGGCTTGCTGCGCAACACTGCTAATGGGGAATGTTAGTAATAAAGCAAGAACATACTTCATAAGGATCCTTGTTCTTATTCTCTGAAACAGAGAAGCATGTGGTTATTGTAATGGTCTCTGCTTCGCCGTTAAACCGTAAATCAGCCGAGCCATTGATCATTTACTCTGACATCAGAAGTGTCTGCGGACGGTAAATAGAACGTGCGTCCACCTCGATGGTTATAGCCACCGCTGAACAGCCAGGGTAGGGGGTAGTACTGACACAGACAGCGCTCGGGCGGATATCTATATCCTGGTAGCTTCGGCAACCTGCTTAGAATCAAACCATATTAGTAACCCATTGAAAAATGTATATATAAAATAAGATATAAATAAATTCGATGAGAAAAATGCTGTTTTGGGCCAATATAGCGTAGTGAATGGTCACTCTGGTCGATTTATCCTGAAACATGTCCCCAAACAGTCCATGAAACAGTGTTTTTGCAAGGTTTTGAAAAATTCGTAGAATCATTCTTAAGCTATAAGTTGTTGAAATATATACTTATAAAAAACACCACGGCATAATAAGGCGGGTTTTTATTGCAATATCGAGCTGAAATCGGGATCATGGCGCAACGATAATTAGCCCTATTAATAGTATACGGGCACAAACCCAAGAGAGGTTGGAGCTATGTCCCAGCAGTCCAATATGGTAGATATTGATAACATCGAAACTCAGGAATGGATCGATGCCCTGGCAGCGGTAATCGAAGCAGAGGGTGTCGATCGTGCACACTACCTGCTGGAGCAGATGATCGATAAGGCCCGACGTTCCGGTGCCAACCTGCCATATTCTGCCGGTACGGCCTATGTGAATACCATCCCGCCTCATCTTGAGCCGGACATGCCCGGTGATCCCGCCATTGAAGACCGTATCCGTGCCTATATCCGCTGGAACGCGGTGGCCATGGTGGTGAAGGCCAACCGCAAGGCCTCCGAGCTAGGTGGACACATTGCCACCTTTGCCTCTGCGGCGACCTTATACGATGTGGGTATGAACCACTTCTGGCGTGCCCCCACACATGAACATGGCGGTGACTTGATCTACTCACAGGGCCATGCCTCCCCCGGTATCTACTCACGCGCCTTCCTTGAAGGCCGTTTGACCGAAGAGCAACTGGACAACTTCCGTCAGGAAGTGGATGGCAAGGGTCTCTCCTCCTATCCGCATCCCTGGTTGATGCCTGATTTTTGGCAGTTCCCTACCGTCTCCATGGGGCT
>JAOUJT010000320.1 GCA_029883105.1 Gammaproteobacteria bacterium | reverse complement strand
GTGGTTATAGTGTCATTCATAGGGACAGTAGCATAACAAATTCTTTACATTTGGGCTTGAAATAGACGACTAAATAGGCTCAAAATTAGAAACCGAATGTGCTAGGTCATGGGCACAACCGAAATAATCACAAAACTTGGTGGAGGCATTAGACCTTGAGCGACAAGATAGTTTATCTCACAGACGACACTTTCGATGCTGAAGTAATGAATTCTGATGGCCCTGTACTGGTAGATTACTGGGCGGATTGGTGTGGACCTTGCAAGATGATTGCTCCCATCCTGGATGAAATTGCCAGCGAGTACGATGGTCGTTTGAAAGTCGCCAAGCTCAATATCGACGAAAATCCAGCCACCCCACCTAAGTACGGTATCCGTGGTATCCCTACCCTGATGTTGTTTAAAGATGGCGCGGTAGAGGCCACCAAAGTGGGCGCGGTATCCAAGTCACAACTTACCGCCTTCATCGATAGCAATCTGTAGGTGATATAAAACGGGCGTCCTACTGGACGTCCGTTTGTTTAAGTGTTAAGTTTAAGTACGCCTCAGGTTTGGACACCCCGTCCAGTATCGGCGAATTCAACACTCAGAATTACCCAGGCACAGAATCCTCCCTGCGTACATCACATCAACCCACCAATACTCGATTAAAAACAAACTCATGAATCTGACAGAACTTAAGACAAAAACCGCATCCGAAGTTATTCAAATCGCCGTCGATATGGGCATAGAAGGCATGTCTCGCTCTCGTAAGCAGGACGTTATATTCGCCATACTGAAGACCCATGCCAAGAGTGGTGAGGATATCTTTGGTGATGGTGTACTGGAAATATTGCAGGATGGCTTCGGCTTTCTGCGTTCCGCAGACAGTTCTTATCTGGCCGGACCGGATGATATCTATGTCTCTCCCAGTCAGATTCGACGTTTTAATCTGCGTACGGGTGATACCGTTGCCGGAAAGATACGGCCACCCAAGGAAGGCGAGCGTTACTTTGCCTTGCTGAAGGTCTCCGAGATCAACTACGAGGCACCTGAAATAGCGAAGAACAAGGTCTTGTTCGAGAATTTGACGCCCCTGCATGCCAATGAGCGCATGTTGATGGAGAAGGGTAACGGCAGTACCGAAGACCTGACCGCCCGGGTTATCGATCTGGCATCACCCATTGGTAAAGGGGTCCGCGGTCTGATCGTCTCCCCGCCCAAAGCGGGTAAGACGATGATGTTGCAGAATATCGCGCAAAGCATCGCCAGTAATCATCCTGAGTGTCATCTCATTGTTCTGCTCATCGATGAGCGTCCGGAAGAAGTGACGGAAATGTCACGCTCCGTGCGTGGTGAGGTGATCTCATCCACCTTCGATGAGCCAGCCAGCCGCCATGTACAGGTGGCCGAGATGGTCATCGAGAAGGCCAAACGTCTGGTTGAACACAAAAAAGATGTGGTGATCCTGCTCGATTCCATTACCCGTCTGGCACGTGCCTACAATACCGTGATCCCATCCTCTGGTAAGGTACTGACCGGTGGTGTGGACGCCAACGCCCTGCACCGTCCCAAGCGTTTCTTTGGTGCGGCGCGTAACATCGAAGAGGGTGGTTCGCTGACCATCATCGCTACCGCGTTGGTGGAAACCGGCTCACGTATGGACGATGTGATCTACGAAGAGTTTAAGGGCACCGGCAACATGGAGCTGCATCTGGATCGCCGCATCGCCGAGAAGCGCATCTATCCGGCAATTAACATCAACCGCTCCGGCACCCGCCGTGAAGAGTTGCTGATGGCCAAGGATGAGCTGCAGATGATGTGGATACTGCGCAAGCTACTGCACGATATGGATGAGCTGGCTGCGATGGAGTTTATGCAGGACAAGCTCAAGGGATTCAAGACCAATAACGAGTTCTTTGACTCCATGAAACGCTAAATCGCTAAAATCGGTGGCATGGATGCCACTGGTCAAAGTGTGACCAGTTTTTACCTTTCCCCACGTATCTCACCTATAATTATCCCCTGGAAACAGCCGTATTTCTGCTGTGTGACAAGAGGGGCTGATATGCATGAACGTATCGACTTTGATAGCTGGCAAGATCTAGCGTGTCGTAATCCCGAAGCCTTTGAGGCGAAAAGACGTGATTTGGTCAACGCCGTTATCGAGCAGGTACCGGAATCCCGTCAACACCGTTTGCGCTGTTTACAGTGGCGCATCGAAAAGGTCTGTGCCACATCATCCAATCCTATCTCTGCCTCCTTACGTCTGTCTCGCATGATGTGGGAGTCCATCGATCGTCAACAGGCACTGATTTACCACCTGGCTCATGCGCGTGAGCCTAAAATCCAGGGCTATAAGCCGCTACAGGCGGCGATTCTGCGTTTCCCCCGCAAGGATGCAGAATAGCTTGCCCGGGCAAGGCTTTTTGCGTACTATTGCGCGTTCGCATGCGGTACCTGGCAAATGCTCGGGTGGCGGCATGAAATCGATTCCTATAAGAGGTTTATCATGAAAGCGGATATTCATCCCCGGTACGAAGAAATTACTGTGACTTGTAGTTGCGGTTCAGAATTCAAGACCCGTTCAACTGGCAAAGATCTGCATCTGGATGTCTGTTCCCAGTGTCACCCTTTCTTCACAGGTAAGCAGAAGATTGTGGATACTGCTGGACGCGTAGACAAGTTCCGCCAGAAGTACGGCAAGAAGTAATCTGCCGCACAATGCGACGAGCTCTATCTAAAAGGGCGCACCTTATCGGGTGCGCCCTTTTTGTTTTTCTGGCGCTGCTATCTCCCCCACGTCTATTTGCACAGCCTTGCCTGCCCCCTGTTATCGATGAATATGCCACAGTACGTTATGTGCATGACGGCGATACCCTGCATCTGACGGATGGTCGTAAGCTGCGTTTCATTGGCATCAATACCCCGGAGCTGGCGCGAGACGATCTGCCGCAGGAACCGTATGCTGTAGAAGCACGGCAGTATGTACGCGGATTGCTGCCGACCGGCAGTCGCATAGGACTGGTCTATGGCACAGAGCGTGAGGATCGTCACGGCCGCGTGCTGGCGCATATCGTGCTTGCTGACGGAAGCTCCCTCAACAGACGAATGCTGGAACACGGTTATGCACAGTACATTGCGGTGCCTCCAAATCT
>JAOUJT010000319.1 GCA_029883105.1 Gammaproteobacteria bacterium | reverse complement strand
AGCCGGACAGCATATGCGTTGCCCCCAGCCATAGATATTCAAACATCCCCCCATCGACGATGGACTGTTTTTCTGCCTCTGACATGCCATGGGCGTAGGCCAGACCGGTGAATAGAACCATAGCCGCCAGCATCAACCACTGTGACGGTCGTTTTAATATAGACATGGAAGTCTCCTGTAGATCCCGAGTGCACTATTGCGCTGCAGGATAAATTTATAATCAGATGTGAATCGATTTAAACAGGAGAAACAGGCGGTCCGCGACTGCGAATATTATGGCAGTTCGGTTGTTTGATGCGAACAACAGGGAGTGTCTGCCGTTGATAGAGGCAGTAAAAGTCGGCACTAACAACAAGACGGAAATGGTCTGGCTGCAGGGCGGGCTGTAGTGTCTTGGCCTTAAATGGATGGGGCTGCTTTAGCAGTGTGTCGTTGCCCAGCTCGACGCTGTGGTCTGGATGGGCAAGCAGCAGATGGTCTGTGCCATAACTGCTGTCTATGGAAAAATGGTTGTGCGGAGGTAGCGTATGCTGGTGCAGCTGGCCGTCATGATCGTGCTGTTGTGGCAGATGTATATGTGCAACCGACCACTGTGAGGCAAACAGGGCCGTCAGCAGATAGGCGAGTAACAGTTTATTTATCTTGCGCAGAGCCTGCATCGAAACCTTATCCTCAGTAGTGACGGCAAATCTAGCATGAGTCCGATGACAGATTCCAGTGATTAATTGTATCGCGAAGGGGAAACCGTTGGGCATGCGCTGATTTATAAGGGAATGATCGCCGTGTCTGGCAGCCACCCTTTTTACTGCTAGGCTTATTATGTCGTCAGGATAGATGGATAGAATCATGCCTACAATCGCAACACTGACCATGCAACGGGAATACATTCGTGGCCTCTTGGATGGACTGGGGCTGGAGACCTATCTGTTTGAACTGGAAACCTCGGCAGCCGGATGGGAGATGAAGCTGGAGTGTGCGATAGAGGGGGGCTGGAAAAATATCACAATGATGCCCGATGCCGATCTGCTGGATGCCGGCAACGCGGATGAAAAGGGTAAACAGCGATTGATCGATGCATTGGATAAACGGCTGGAGTGCTGCACACGCAAAACAGGTATTCAGGGATTGCAGTAAAGGCCTTGCCGTTTATGGATTATCAGGGTCGCAGCCACCACGCCTGATCCACAAACCCTTGTCACAGTAGAGGCGGATGCGGCTGCTGCTGCAGACATAACTGCCATCCTTATAGCTGCTGCTGTTGAACCAGCAGACGGCCTGATCTTCTACCTCCTGCAGCAGTACCTCATACTCTTCATCCATCTCCTCCAGTATCGGCGAGGTCTTGAGTTCCGGATCGGCGGCACCTACATCTATCTGATCGACACGGTTCATGCTGGGATCTCCCTATGGCGCTTTTTTCTGTTTTGTACTGATTAAATTGTAGAGCATATGCACAAGATGCACAGACTGGTAGAAGTGACGCTTTTGTATGTGGCCTGTAGAGGAATTGGTATTATGCCGTGAGGTGGTGACAGAAGGGCACAGGCGTTGGCGGTGTGATGACGCCTATGCCTGCAGTTCCAGGCTCAGGGTTTGCCAGGTGGGCCGGGCCGAGGCCGAGGTCTTCTTCTGTCCCGAGAGGCCGGTGCCCACCAGGATCGAATCGATACCGAAGTCATTGGCCCCCTTGATGTCGGTGGCCAGCTGATCGCCGATCATGACCACATTGTTGCTGCCGATACGGCTGACGCCTTCGCGGAAGATCGGGGCGTGGGGCTTGCCCAGCGGGTGAAAGGCAAAGGCCTCGCCGGGGTAACGCTCGGCGAGGATGGCATTGAGCATCGCCGCCAGGCCGCCGGCGGTAAAGCCGTACTGGCCGGTACTGATCGGGTAGATGATATCGGGGTTGCAGAGCACCAGATGCGGGGCCTTGCCGGCATCGATCTGACGCAGGATCAGGCTCATGGTGCGGTTCATCTGCTCCAGCAGATCGTAACCGGCCTGGTCGGCGATCACCACCACATCCACCTCGCCATCGGTATCGCTCACCACCTCACCACCACAACGTCGGGCATACTCTTGAGCGTTTTCTGGTCCCAATACCAGAGTGCGGGCGCCGATCAGCTCCTGCTCCCGGAAGTGGCCCTGCAGTAACATGCCGGAGCTGATGATGCGCTCGAGGGGGATGTTCAGACCCTGTTGCTGGTAGTGCTGCTCCATCGTCTCCGGCAGGCGGCTGGCGGAGTTTGTGAGGATAAAGTAGGGCTTGTGCTCGGCATTCATGCTGTCAATGAGGTCGATGGCACCGGGCAGTGGGCCTTGCTTGTCTACCAGTACGCCAAAGGCATCCAGCAGTATGCCGTGGTAATGCTCAAATAGGGTGGTGCGGTCTATATAGGGGATATCTTGAATCATGGCATGGGAGTATACAGGGATTTATTTATCTGGTCTGTGTGCCAGGTCTTTAGCATGGTGCTTCAATAACGGGCCTATGTCATAAATTTTAAACTGTGTCGGGACTATATTATCGCCAGATTATTTGATCTACACCCAGTTTGCATACTCTCCTGAATGTTATGCTCACACTTTGTAGATCTAAACTCAGGGTCAGAAATGAAAAATAAACTACGCAACGAGAATCTTGACTTTGTCTTAAGTCTTGCCACTGCTCAAATGAAGGTGGGTATCAGGGAGTCGGGAAATTCTGTCGGTACTCTGTCCAACACCTATATGGATATGGTTCAGGATGTGGGTGAGTTAAAGGCATTGCTTGAAAGTGCAGATAATAAATCTTTATCTCAAGATACTCGTAGTGCAGCGGTAGATATTTGTGACCGCTTTCTGGAGCGGACCATAGCTGGCACTATTGGATTTCAGTTTTATGATCAATTGTCACAGCGTCTGAATAATGTTTCCATTACACTGCAAGATGTAAAAGCCGTTGTCGCTACGCCGGATCAAGAACCGACCCAAGTTGAATGGGATAATCTTCGAGCTTCCATTAGGCAACGTTACACTAATGCGAAAGATCATATCTTGCTGGAGAAACTGGAGCAGGGGGAGGATATATCGTCTGCTGTCAGCGCAGCACTGCAACATCAGGTAGATGATATCGATCTGTTCTAATGCTACCAGCT
>JAOUJT010000318.1 GCA_029883105.1 Gammaproteobacteria bacterium | reverse complement strand
AAATAGACGCGCATCACCAGACAGATCTCTTTTTCTACCCTGGGCAGCAGGGCCTTGAGGCGCTGGGCGTATTCACGAGCGGCTTCAGGATCATGAATGGAGCAGGGCCCCATGATGACCAGAAGGCGGTCATCTTCACCATGCAGGATCTTGTGAATACTATTACGCGCCTCAAAGATGGTACGGGCACCAGAATCGGTCAGTGGGATTTCTTCGTGTAGCTGGCGCGGAGGAATCACCTCCTGTATGGCACGGATGCGAGTGTCGTCGATTCTGTATTGCATGGGGTCTTCAGTCCGTCAATCTGGCTGGGTGTAAAAGTCGATATTCTAACCCGAATGGGCATAACGGTGCCATGCATAGACAGACTAATTGGAATGATTGTCTTGCCTGGCGGATGGTTTAGGGCTGACGGACGTCGGTCGTCATTCAGCGTCTGGCCAGCTCTTGCTCTGCTCTTTGGCGTACCAGTTCGAAGCTATCCCCTTGCAAGCGATTTAAGGTTGAGACGGAGGTATTCCAATTACCTGCAACCTCAAAGCGTATCTCGGGATCGTGATCCTTTGCGAGCAGGGCCAGGGCGTCTGCACTAACATACTCAAAACGGGCAACCACAGAACGCACTGCCTTCTCTTCGTCTCGCGCCAGCAGCATATGCACCTCTTCCGGGCTACTGAGGTTGGTGGCGACGGCAATTCTCACACGCAGATCGGGATCAGAAGCCAGTTGCAACAACAGTGTTAGAGGGGCGCGACGGTTGCCCGCAACAGCTCGTCTGATCTGCCAGTTAGCCTGTTGCGACAAGACATACAGGCGCTCTGCAGGGGTGCTGGGTAGATTGGCCTCCTTTACGCTGGCATCACCAGCCATACTGCTTGCCAGGGGGAGGATAAACAATATCAGTAACAGCGATTGTCGCCACATGGGTCTTCTCCGTTGGGAGGGTTCGGGTTTCTTGTTATCATACGCGTTTAATAGCCCGGTTGGATTCGATGCACGCACCCAGATTGATCTTTCATCCCAAGGATCCACAACAGATCATTGCTCATGATCTATTACAGCAGAGCATGTGGGAGATCGGATTTATTGCTGAGAAGCTTTCCGGGCATGCCGACAATAGTTATGCGGCAGGTGAACACTTTATCGAGTTACTAAGCTTTCTGGGCTGTTCGCCAGTGATTAAGATGTCACCGCAGGATGGAGACAATTACTGCTACATAGAATGGATAGATCGACCCGTTGCAGAATTGATATGCGGTAGTCAGCCGTTTCAACCCCGCTGCAACAAGTGCCGTCAGCTTTTATCCGATTGGCAGACACAACTGAATAACGGCTCATCCATTCAATGTCATGAATGTGATTCACAGATGGCACTGGAACAAGTCAACTGGAAGCAGTCGGCCGGTTATGCATCGCAATTTCTTATCGTTCACAATATTTACCTGCATGAAGCGGTACCAGGCGAACGTTTATTAATGACACTACAGAAATTGAGTGGCAATAAGGAATGGAGTTATTTCTACGCTATTTAAACAGAACAGTCTGCTTGCATATCGTCCGTATTACCTCAGCTATCGTTTATCTACTTGATGTACTGACTTGCATATCCCATAAATCCAGCCATTACTTAATGGTGTATTTATCGTGGAGAGGTGGGTATGGGCAAGGATACCGTTACAGTTATCAATAATATTACCGGCGAAAGTGTCGAGTTGCCGATTTATCATGGTTCTCATGGCCCGTCGGTGGTTGATGTGCGTCCTATGAGTAAAAAGCTTGGTTTATTTACTTACGATCCGGGTTTTGTTTCTACCGCCAGTTGTCAAAGTGCCATTACCTATATCGATGGCGAGAAGGGGATACTACTTTACCGGGGATACCCGGTAGAACAACTGGCAGAAAAGAGCAGCTATCTGGAGGTCTGTTACCTATTACTCTATGGTGAGCTTCCCTCTGCTGGTGCAATGGATGAGTTTCAGCAGATCATCATGGGCCATAGCATGATCCATGAGGGGCTGCGCCATTTTTATTCAGGCTTCCGTCGCGACGCACACCCGATGGCCATTATGGTCGGTGTCGTCGGAGCCCTGTCTGCCTTTTATCATGACTCACTGGATATTGATAATCCTCGGCATCGAGAGATCTCCGCGCATAGATTGATCGCCAAGATGCCGACCATCGCCGCAGACAGTTTTAAATACTCTATCGGCCAGCCATTTATGTATCCGGATAATTCTCTCAATTATGTAGAAAATTTTCTGCGCATGATGTTTGCGGTTCCCAGTCGTGATTTTGAGATCAGTCCGACCATTGTTCGAGCCCTGGAACTGATTATGATCCTGCATGCAGACCATGAACAAAATGCCAGCGCTTCAACGGTACGCCTGGCCAGTAGTTCTGGAGCAAATCCCTTCGCCAGTATCTCTGCAGGTATTGGCTCTCTGTGGGGACCTGCTCATGGTGGTGCTAACGAAGCGGTTATCCGCATGCTTGAGACGATAGATTCTGTTAAAGAGGTACCAGCCTTGATAGCCAGAGCCAAGGATCGCGATGACAAATTCAGACTAATGGGCTTCGGCCACAGAATCTACAAGAATTTTGATCCCCGCGCGGTGATTCTGCGTAAGGCCTGTCATCAGGTATTGAATGAATTGGAATCTGAGCATCTGCCTTTGTTTGATATTGCCAATGAATTGGAACGCATTGCCCTGGAAGATGAGTACTTCATTGAACGCAAACTATATCCCAATGTGGATTTCTATTCGGGGATTATATTAAAGGCCATGGGTGTACCTTTGAATATGTTTACGGTGATATTTACCATGGCTAGAACGGTCGGCTGGATTTCGCAATGGATGGAGATGCTGGAAGATCCGGAATATCGTATTGGTCGTCCCAGACAGCTGTATGTGGGTAAGATGCAACGAGATTATGTGCCTATGGATCGACGCATTTGAAGGGAGAATGGATATATATTTGCTTTTGTTGAAGGATTTGAATAATTTCATAGCCTCTAGATAAAAGCTACGGCGTATTTCAATACATTAATATATAAAAATATACGGGAGAAGGGAGATGGGTGCACCGTTAAATCGTGATACGGATGGTTTGAATACAGATGAGCTTCCTTTTATCGCACCATGTAGAA
>JAOUJT010000317.1 GCA_029883105.1 Gammaproteobacteria bacterium | reverse complement strand
GGACAAGTGGTTCGATCTGCGATATCTGACCCTGCAGCAAAAGAACAAACTGACCAACTCCCCGGTACGTGGCCTGACCGGTACCCGTACCAGCCTGATCCCGCATCAGCTCTATATTGCCCATGAAGTGGCCAACCGCTTTGCCCCTCGTGTACTGCTGGCCGACGAAGTCGGTCTGGGTAAGACCATCGAAGCGGGCATGATCCTGCACCATCAACTGCTCACCGAACGTGCCCGCCGCGTGCTCATCGTGGTGCCTGAGACCCTTACCCATCAGTGGCTGGTGGAGATGATGCGTCGCTTTAATCTCAACTTCAGTATCTTTAATGAACGCCGTTGCCTGGCCATGGAGGCCAGTAACGAGGACGAGTTTGCCGATACGGAGGAGGAGACGGAAGCGGATACGGAGATTCAGGCTGCTGCTCCAGAGAGTGAAAACCCTTTTCACAGCGAGCAATTGATCCTGGTGAGTTTGGATTTCCTTGCCAAATACCCCAAACGTCAACAACAGGCGCTGGAGGGGGAATGGGATCTGTTGGTGGTGGATGAGGCGCATCATCTGGCGTGGTCACCACAGTCGGTTAGCCATGAATACCAATTGATAGAGCAGCTGGCGCAGCAGACCAAGGGTGTCTTGTTGCTTACCGCTACACCGGAGCAGCTGGGTAAGGCCAGCCATTTTGCCCGCCTGCGTCTGCTCGATCCGGATCGCTTCCCGGATCTGGAAGCGTTCCTGGCCGAGGAACAGTCCTATGAACCCATTGCCCAGGCGATGGAGGCCCTGTTGGGGGATGCTCCACTGGATGAACAGGCCCTGCAAACTCTGCAATCGAGTCTGAGCGAGGGCGATACCCCGGCCCTGTTGGCCCTGCTGCGGGATGAAGAGGTCGATAGTGAGGCCAAAACTGCGGCCAAGACCGCTCTGGTAGAACATCTGCTGGATCGCCACGGCACCGGCCGGGTTCTGTTCCGCAATACCCGTAGTGCGGTGAAAGGCTTTCCTCAGCGAGAGGTAACACTAGCACCGCTGCCCTTGCCCGAAGCCTATACTGCTCTGTTACACGAACTCTCCAGTGCGCAACTGGAAGAACCGCAACTGCTGCTCACACCCGAGCTGTTATACCAGGCCGTGTGTACGGTGAAGGACCCGATGTGGACCGATTTTGATCCGCGTGTAAGCTGGCTCACCGATACACTTAAATCATTGCGCCCCAACAAGGTACTGGTGATCACCGCCAGTGCCGATACCGCATTGGACCTGGCCGATGCCCTGCGCATCAAACAGGGGATCCACGCAGCAGTATTTCATGAAGGTCTGAGCATCATCGAGCGTGATCGCGCTGCGGCCTTCTTTGCCGATACAGAATTCGGCAGCCAGATACTGATCTCCTCGGAGATAGGCAGCGAAGGTCGCAACTTCCAGTTCGCCCATCATCTGGTATTGTTTGATCTGCCACTGAATCCTGATCTATTGGAACAGCGCATCGGCCGTCTGGATCGTATCGGTCAAACCGAGACCATCCAGATCCACGTTCCCTATCTGCAAGATAGCGCCCAGGCGGTAATGGCCAATTGGTACCACCAAGGTCTGTCTGCTTTTGAACAGACCTGTCCCGCAGGGCACAATGTCTTTATCAAGGTACGTGCCAATCTGTTGGACACCCTGCATCATATTGAAGATGCCATAGAGGAACTGCCCAACCTCATCGCTACCACGTCACAGCTGCATAACAAAATGAACGACGAACTGCATCGTGGGCGTGATCGACTGCTGGAGTTCAACTCTTGTCGTATGGAACAGGCGCTGGAACTGAAAGAACAGGCCGAGGCACAGGACAAGGTACTGGGGCTGAGTGAATATCTGGATGCGGTGTATAACTGCTTCCGTATCGATAGCGAAATACATAGCGAAGGTGCCGAGATCATTCGTGCCGGTGAACACATGCCGATGCATATCCCGGGGCTGGATGAGGATGGCATGACCATTACCCTCAATCGTGAACGCGCACTGGCCAACGAAGACATGCACTTCATCACCTGGGAGCATCCTTTTGTTAACAACGTCATGGATATGGTGTTAAGTAATGAAAAGGGCAATACCGCTCTAACTGCGTTGAAGTATAGCGGTGTTGAGTCTGGAACCGTGATGCTGGAGTGTCTCTATACCTTGGAGACCAGTGCCAGCTCGGAGCTACAATCCAGTCGCTACCTACCACCAACCACCCTGCGTATCGTGGTGGATGAACAAGGCTGTGACCACCATCTCAAGCTACCGCATAAACTGATTCAACAATACCAAACCATTGTTGATAGAAAGACCGCATCGAAGTTGATCCAGGCTAGTGAGCCGAAGTTGCGTCAGTTACTGTCCATGGGTGAAACCTTGGCAAACAAACAAGCGCCTGAGATCCTTCAAGATGCGCATCAGCAAACCCGTGTTACTTTGGAAAAAGAGATCAATCGTCTTAAGGCACTGAAGCAGGTGAATCCTAATGTGCGCACTGAGGAGATAGAGTTTTTTCAAACCCAGTGGGCGGCCTTGAATAAGGTTGTAGATGCAGCGGTGATGCGCTTGGAGGCGGTCAGGGTGATTGTGGTTATGTGATCGGCGGTGTAGTGTTTTAAGTGTCTAGTAGAGAGCCGACTTTTTGTCGGCTTTTTTGTGTCTCACATAAAGCTGTCATTCCGACCAGCGGGAGGAATCTTGAAGATGCCTCCTTCGTCGGCATGACAGGAAAATAAACGGTACTAAGTCTTTGTCATTCCGACCAGCGGGAGGAATCTTAAGATGCCTCCTTCGTCGGCATAACAGAAACCATTTTACGATTCCGTATGATTATCATTCCGATCAGTGGGAGAAATCTTAAAGATGCCCCCTTCTCGGCATGATACGATAGTGTTACGGCACTACTTTTGTCATTTCGACCAGCGGGAGAAATCTTAAAGATGCCTCCTTCGTCGGCATGTCAGAAACCATTTTACGATTGCGTATGTTTGTCATTCCGACCAGCGGGAGGAATCTTAAGATGCCTCCTTCGTCGGCATGACAGGAAAATAAACGGTACTAAGTCTTTGTCATTCCGACCAGCAGGAGGAATCTTAAGATGCCTCCTTCGTCGGCATAACAGAAACCGTTTTACGATTCCGTA
>JAOUJT010000316.1 GCA_029883105.1 Gammaproteobacteria bacterium | reverse complement strand
ATATGGGGGAGAGGCCGATACCACCAATAATCGTATGGAGCTAATGGCCGCGATTATGGCGATGGAGTCCTTAACGCGCCCCTGCAAGGTCGCACTGACCACCGATTCGCAGTATGTAAAGAATGGCGTGAACCAGTGGATGGACAACTGGAAAAAGCGTGGCTGGAAAACAGCAAACAGACAACCAGTGAAGAATCAGGATCTGTGGATGCGTCTGGACGAGGCACTGAAGGACCACGAGGTGGAGTGGCATTGGGTGCGCGGCCATACCGGTCATCCAGAGAATGAACGTGCCGATGAGTTGGCCAACAAAGGCATTATGGAGTTATAGGGGCAGGCTTATGCGACAGGTTGTACTGGATACAGAAACCACCGGACTTGAGCCCCGCGAGGGCCATCGGATCATAGAGATTGGTTGTGTGGAGCTGGTGGACCGCAAGTTGACGGGTAACACCTACCATCAATATCTACAGCCGGATCGGGTGATCGATGCCGGGGCCATCGAGGTTCACGGCATTACCAATGAGTTCCTCACCGATAAACCCCGTTTTGCCGATGTGTCCGAAGAGTTTATTGACTTTATCCGTGGTGCCGAACTGGTGATCCATAATGCCCCCTTCGATGTGGGCTTTATCAACAATGAATTAAAGCTGCTGGAAGGCAACGATTGGGGCCAGGTGAGCGAGTACGCTACGGTACTGGATACCCTCACCATGGCGCGCAAACTGCATCCGGGGCAGAAGAATAATCTGGATGCTCTGTGCAAGCGTTACGGGGTGGATAACTCCAACCGTGAGCTACATGGCGCTTTGCTGGACTCCGAGATCCTGGCTGACGTCTATTTGATGATGACAGGAGGCCAGACTGCCTTGTTGCTGGGTGGAGAGTCAGAGGCAAACGCCTCAGGTCACCGAGCAGAGGAGATTCAGCGTCTGGATCTGAATCGACCCCGCCTGAAGGTTATCTACGCGGACTATGAAGAGACCCAGGCCCATGAGGAGCGCATGCAGGCTATAGAGAAGGCCTGTGGTGAAAAGCCGGTATGGCTAAGATAGAGTCACAAATACGTGGTGTTGTACTAATGAGCGTATCTGAGGACTAAATCAAAACAGTCCGTAAAAGGGCTGTATGGTTACCATCTCTCCCGCTTCAGCGCCGGCACTTTCCAGGTCTAAGACGATAAAGCAGTTGGCCAGGCTCATGGAACGCAGGATGTGCGAACCCTGATGACCGGTACTGTGCACCACCATTTGGCCCTGTTCATCGGTCTCCATGATGCCGCGTTGATATTCCACACGGCCAGCACTTTTCTTTAATGCGGACACACATCTGGCTTGAATGCTTACCGGCTCGATATCGTTCTTGCCCATCATCTGGTTGAGGGCGGGCTGGACGATTTGGTAGAAGGTGACCATGGCAGAAACCGGGTTGCCGGGCAGACCAAAAAAGTTGGCCTTACCGACCTTGCCAAAGGAGAGGGGACGGCCTGGTTTCATGGAGATCTTCCAAAATCCCACTTGCCCCAACTTATCCAGTGTCTCTTTAACGAAGTCGGCCTCACCCACGGAGACGCCGCCAGTGGTGATCATGGCATCGGCATTTTCCGCAGCATGATGAAAGGCCTGTTCGATTTTCTCACGGTCATCGGGAATCACGCCCATATCCAGGATGTCGACCCCCAGAGCGGTTAAGGCACCATAGAGCGTGTAGCGGTTAGAGTCGTAGATCTGACCCGTTTCCAGCGCCTGGCCGATGGAGCGTAATTCATCGCCGGTAGAGAAGAAGGCCACGCGCAGCTTGCGTCTAACCTGCACCTCAGCAATACCCAGTGAGGCCAGTAGGCCCAAATCGGCCGGAGTAATACAACGACCAGCCTCTAAGACGGTCTGACCGGTAGAAAGGTCTTCGCCCAGCTGGCGCACATGTTGCCCTGGCTTGCTACGGTTATCGATACGGATAACATCGCCGTCGCGTTCTACATGCTCTTGCATGATGATAGTATCGGTACCCGGCGGTAACATGGCACCGGTCATGATACGGGCACATTGCCCGGCTTTTACCTCGAACGCCAGTGGATGCCCGGCCAGGGCCGTGCCACAGACCGACAGGGTATGTTGTCCCGTGGCTGGTAGCTCTCGGCTATTGACCGCGTAACCATCCATTGCCGAGTTGGTGTGTGAAGGGACATTGATCGGTGAGAGGATAGCCGTGGCCAGGGTGCGTCCCAGGGCACGGCGAATGGCGACCGATTCAAAACCATCAATGGCCGTTATGGATTCATGGATCCTTTTCCGCGCCTGCTCGACCGTCAGTGAGTTGGGATCAAAATCGTCCATACAACTAGGATCTGTCTTAAGGGTTTTGCTCATCATTTTCTGTTCCTGGATTAGGCTTCACTGCGGGATAGAAAATTCGCCAGTATGAAGTTGGCTATTTCTGCGACGTTATTGATGTCCAGAATAGGGAGTTGAGTGGAGATCTGTTGCGCAGCATCGGTGGCGATGGCGACGATATTTTCATCGTGGGGAAAGAGGGTATCTTTGCCCATGCTGGGGCGGTGTAGTTCGATCTTGCGAAAGACCTCTTGTTTAAAACCTTCTACCAGAACCAGATCCAGTTGTTGGTGATTCAGCTGTGGTAACAGTTCTTGCAGCCTGGGTTCTGCGGGCATGGTATTTTCAGTCATGAGCGCCCAGCGCTGGGAAGAGGCGATGAGCATTTGTTGTGCACCTGCATGGCGTAAACGATATGAATCCTTTCCCGGCTGATCGATATCGAATTGGTGATGTGCGTGTTTGATGACCGCCACACGTATACCGCCCTGACGCAGGATTGGCAGTAACTGTTCAAGTAAGGTGGTTTTTCCGGTTCCGCTATAGGCAGCAAAGCCCAACAGAGGGGTGGGACACTCTATCATCAAGGATTCTCATTCATCATTTTATGTATATGCATTATCGCATCCAGTCTGCAGATTAGACAATGTGAACTTTATGTAAGTAAGTATTAAGAATTTATCGCTAGATGTCGATATCATACTGACAATCAAATATGCTTTACAGTTAATACGACAATTCAGCAGACAATAAGGGGAACCATGTGGCACGTAGCGGAATTCATGCTTTAGATGAACGTTTGGAACTGCTGATATTTGGTCT
>JAOUJT010000315.1 GCA_029883105.1 Gammaproteobacteria bacterium | reverse complement strand
CCATTTTCTTGATACATGGTGATCTGGCGCTCGATGTAGATAGCGCCATCACTGCCCACGGTGTAGGTGCTGATGCCGTCGAACAACAGCAGGTTGCGTTCGGCGTCGGTCCAGCGCAGTTCGATGGCCGGAGCCATAATGCCAGGCAGCTTTAAGGTCTGCAGTGGGCGGGCCGGATCGTTGGCCAGTTTGCCTGCGGCCACCATCGCGTTCACCGCCGCCCATATATAAGGTGGTTGTGGTGCGGTGTTGGTACCCATGCAGGTAACGTGTGGATTGTTGCGGCCATCGCCATGCGTGATCGCGGCGGCATGACTGCCACGGAAGGCCGTGAATGCTCGACCTCCAATCTGTTGCATAGGGCCCCATCGTGCATCCAGCTCGGCTTCTAGTGCCAACATATTGGTGGCATCAGTAAAGGGGCTCACGATCCAGTTGTACCACTCTGGCCCCATACCGGCGACGACGGTGGCCATGTCCGGGTTGGTGGCACCGGCAGCCATCGCAACGAACGCGACCGCGATCCCGGCGGGGGTCTTCTCGCCGTAGTAGTTCATACGCAGATCGATATCGTTGCCAGTCTCACCCTTATGCCGTGCGGTCACGGTGACCACACCCAGTGCCGAGATGGCGGTGACTGGCAGCGTGGTGTCGGCAGTAATGGCCGCAGCCACGGCGGTGGCTACGGCGGTGGCATCGTCTCCAGTGGTCACGGCCACCGGCACCTTGGTACCGGCTATATATAATGTCAGGGCACCGGAGCCGGTGGCGGCACCGGTAATGGTGATAGTCCCCGTTGCGGCGGCACCGGCAACGTCATCATCCAGGGCAATGGCCCAGGTATCCATAAATGGATCGACGGCCTTGGCTTTCTTCAGCATCTCGGCCAGCATAGAACCACGACCGAAGTACTCCTCGGCCTGGGCATCGCTATTCACTCGTGTGGGTACACCTTCTTGAACGGTACCGATGGCCAGGCGTTGACCGACGACCAACACCTTAAAGGCGATGGCCGCATTACCGGCCAGTGAGTTATCAAACTCAATATAAACACCAGGCAGACGAAGTGCGGCGGGAATCGTATTAAATGAAATGGAACCAGGCATAGTTGATTACTCCTTGGTGCTTTTCTTAGATGGCTTGGCTTCTACCACGGAGCCATCGGCAATACGGCGAATCCAGAATGGGGTGCGCGGTACCTCTTCACCGTCTACGGATAGAATCTTGTCTGGCTTATCGGGAAAGCGCACCTTCATGCCATCAGCGGGTTTAACAAACACGGTGTTCATAATTATTGCTCCAGAGTTACTTCGTCTATGGCGGCCGGTTCGTCGTTGCCGGGGGCCAGTGAGTGATCGGCGTGGACCGTGACAAATGCATTCAGCTCGGCAAGATTCACCGCCCCGCCCAGGTTCATCTGTTGACGCCAGGTGATTGCCCACATGGCGATGCCCTGCTTATCAATAGAAGCCGAATACAAATTTTGTGCGCGTATAGCCACTGGCCTAGTTTCGGCATCATCCAGCTCCCAACGGTTGCCGGGGATGTGTGCAATCAACGCATGCACTATGGCCAGTGCGGATTCATCACGCTTGACCGTTGGCTCATCTCTGGTGATCACGTAAGCCGCCCAGGATATCTCGGCGGATATATCGCCATTCTCTTCGGCGCTGCCGATGGCCAGACACGCAACGTACACAGCGGGTGCTCGTGTGCTGATGCGTTTCAGTTCCGTCAGGTCAAAACGCCCGGCATGTCCGTCGCAGGTTTTCAACGTGGGAAACGCCGCTTTTATGTTTGCAACAATGGCTGCACGCAGTTCCAATAAAGTCATTGGATCACCCGCGCTATATGCTCATCTACAAAGTCATCGACGATGGCGGCAATGTCGTCGATGTTTTCATCCGACAGACCGAGATATTCACGCGCCGGAATCGATGCCGGTCCGGGTGCCATATCCGATGTGCCGCCGAACTGATGGATGGCGGCGTAGTCTTCGATGTTGCTGCCCGTTTCTACTTCATCACCGTTGACCAGGTACTGGATGGAGTCATCCAGATCGCCTTCACCCATTAATAAACTGTGGCCACCGTGACGGCCCCGGCCATAGTTCTTTGACCAAGGTTCCCAGGGTGTGCCATCCGGCGCGGTCTTTTCATCACGTATGCGGCGGTGGGTTTGTGTTTCCACTTCTGCACCAATGGCGTCGAGCAGTTCGCCACGATTGATATTGCCCAGTTGTGTCAGGCGTTCCTGCAGGCGTGCGACACTACTCAGATCAAAGCGTAGGGCGACACTACTCATAGCAGCTTGTCCCTGCCAAAGCGGCGGCCCGGTCCATTCACCAGGACAGCGCCATTGCTGGACTCTGGCGGCGTGACCACTCCCAGCGACACCTTGCCGGTGGAGATGCGTGACAACAGCGTGATCACATCGTCGAAACGAATACGCTTCTCTTCGGTGGCCATGTCCGCGTCTGCGGCCAGCCGGTACATCACAATGTCTACACACACACGTACCAGCACGGTAGGTACCGGTGCCATCGGCAGTTCGTAACGGGTGGCCAGATAGGCGTCTATCTCGGCGCTGGCGTCGGCCAGTGCCTGGTCCACCACGGCGGCATCCACCAGGCCATCACCATCACGGTCGGCGATCAGCAGTAGCTGGTCGTTACCGTAACGGTCGATGATGTCCTGGGCGGTGGCGTATGGCATGTGTGCTTACTCGCCGTCTTTGATGGTGATGGTGACTTTGCATTCCTCAACGACCAGCATGGGCTCATCATTCAGCGCTTGCAGCTGCTCTTCGCTGAGAGCATCCAGTGCGATGCCGAAACCGGTCTCATCAAACTTGAAACCGGCGCGGCGGAATGAACCCTTGCCACGAATGCACTTAACGAAGACGCCGTCGACCTCTTTGGTCTTTGCTTCTGCTTCTGCCTCGGTCTTGGCCTTGGCTTCTGCCTCGGCCTTGGCCTTAGCTTCTGCCTCGGTCTTGGCCTTGGCTTCTGCCTCGGTCTTAGCCTTGGCTTCTGCCTCGGTCTTGGCCTTGGCTTCTGTTTGCTGATTGCTCTTTGCCATGTCGTATCTCCTAGCCTTTGCTTAATCCCCCCGGGAAGATCCAACGTCTTCCCGGGGCTTACTGTTGCGACATCTAAT
>JAOUJT010000314.1 GCA_029883105.1 Gammaproteobacteria bacterium | reverse complement strand
CCTCTATCGTACTGGTGTTATTGGGCGATGTACTCTCTTCCGCCTATCAGCAGGCGCAATTAAGCCAGGGGATTTTCTCGCCGGAAACCGTCTCTGTGGGCGATCTGTTTGCCGGTGCATTATTTCCCGGCCTGTTGCTGGTGGGCATGTACATCCTTTACATGATTGGCCTGGCCATTTTCCGCCCGGAAAGCGTTCCCGCGCTGCCCATTGAGGAGCGTTCAGACAGTACCGGGGCGCTGATCAAAAAGGCGATCATGGTGTTACTGCCACCGATGTTATTGATCTTTGCGGTACTGGGTTCAATCCTGATGGGCATGGCAACACCCACGGAGGCTGCCTCAGTGGGCGCGGTGGGTGCCGGCTTACTGGCCATGGCCCACAAACAGTTCAATCTGGAGATCCTGAAAGAGGTGGTGACTGCCACCACCAAGGTCACCAGTATGGTGTTCCTAATCTTTATCGGTGCCTCGATCTTCTCGCTGGTGTTCCGTGGTTTTGGTGGTGATGAGGCGGTCGAACGCTTACTGACCGATATCCCTGGTGGGGTCTTCGGTGCCATGCTGGTGGTGATGTTGATCATGTTCCTGCTGGGCTTCATCCTCGACTTCATCGAGATCACCTTTGTAGTGGTGCCCATCGTCGCCCCCATACTGCTGATGATGGGCCTGGATCCAGTTTGGCTGGGTGTGATGATCGCCATCAACCTGCAGACCTCGTTCCTCACTCCGCCGTTTGGTTTTGCCCTATTTTATCTACGTGGTGTGGCACCCCCAGAGGTCACCACCGGACAGATCTATCGTGGTGTGTTCCCGTTTATCGTCATCCAGTTATTGGCTCTGGTCGCCTTGTCCATCTGGCCCGAGCTGGCCACCTGGCTACCCACAGTAATATTTGATTCATAATACTCAAAATATAATAATTGTCTGAAGGCTGGGTATCCAGCCTTCAGATTGACATCCTTGTGGCCGACCTAATATCTACGGGCCACAAGGTCCCTACAGTCACCTAGCCAGGAACCATATAGCACTCGTATAAAGGTAAGAATCCATGACCGAAGACAACAAAGCCGCGACTCAAGTCTATACTACCGCAGACAGACTCAATGATATCAAAGGTACCGTCGTACTCAATCCCAAAGCCGGTACTACCGCTACAGGCCACACGGTTCGTCTGGTAGCAATCCCGGAAGAGATCTATCACGAACAGATGAAGATCTATGTCACCAATTTATTTTCCGTATTGGATGAACAAGAGTGGAAGATAGAACAACAGTTTGGCAATGTTATCGCTATGGATGCCGAGTCTGTATAGCCCAACTCAATGCTCTGACAGGATTTGAGTAATCAAGGAACGTATGTTGCCTGGCTCAAAAGGTTTGTCAGACAGTGCTGAAACACCGGCCTGTCGTGCTGCGGCCAGGCGCACATCATTCTGCTCACTGGTAACCATCAGTACCGGCACACTGGACTGGTTGCTTTGTGTGCGTATGTGTTGCACCAAGGCATCGCCATCCATCTCGGGCATGTTGTAATCGGTGACCACCAGATCAAAGAAGTTTTCCTTTAGTATCGGTATCGCCGCTGCGCCATCTTCCGCCTCGGTGATCTTTTCAATGCCCATGCTTTCCAATACCCTGCGTATATGACGACGTGCCATGCGACTGTCATCGACGATCAATATCTTTAGTTCATCGGCGCTAAAGTCTTCCAGCTCCAGCTCCTTGGGATCGATCAGATCCAGCGTCGAGTAGAGAGCTGCTCGCAATTGTTCCACCGCAAAGGGCTTAGGCAGGATCGCCACTGCACCGGCCTGACGTATGGGATCCAGGGCCTTAAAACGGGTCTCACTGGAGATCAGCATAAACACCATATTTTGAGTATCCGGCTCCAGCCGAAAGCTATGCAACAGATCGGTACCCGTCATATCCGGAAGGTATAGTGCGCTGATCACCAAATCCGGCGGGTCTGACATCACACTGGTGAGGGCGTTAAGACCCGAATCATAATAGCGAATGTGGCTAACGCCTTGTTCATTCAGGAAACGGGTAATCAGCTTTTGCTGGGTGACAGATGGCTCTACAAGGGCCACGGACAGTTGTTCGAGAGTAATATGCATTGTTGTTCTACTGACTCAAATCGTAAGACTGGTGATAAATAGTAGCAAAGAGCCGTCCACAGGAGTGTGATAGGAGTGTAAAATTTACCTGCTTACTAAACTACCACTAACTACAATGGAAGTTCTATATAGACCCGCAAGCCTCCCCACTCCGGAGACTTGTCCAGCATCATCTTACCGCCATAGGTGGCGACAATTTCCTGACAAATCGCCAGACCCAAACCATGGCCACTGAGCTGTTCATCACGACGTTGCCCACGGCTTTGCATCAACAGTTCTGCCTGCTCGGTTCCAGGTCCGTCATCTTCGATGCGGATCTTCAACGTCGTAGTCAATTCAATCACACATTTGACCTGCCCCGTTGCCCATTTGTAGGCGTTATCCAATAAGTTGCCCAACAATTCCAGCATATCATCGCGGCTGATACCGATGATGGTTTGATCTATGCACTCACACTGCATCGCTACATCACGCTCATAATGTACTCGCTTAATGGTTTCGATCAGAGCTGGAATATGTAGCGCCGGATTGAAGGACTCCGCTGGATGACTGGCCCCCATGATACGAGCACGTCGTAGTTCTTCATCAATACGCAGATTTATCTGCCGTAGCTGTTGCTGTAACTGTTCATGCTGTTGTGGATAATCTTGCCACAAGGGATCTTCGGCCTGTTGTTGTAACAGGGCCATGGGTGTCTTCAACGCATGGGCAACATTGCCAATGGCATGACGACTACGCTCTATGCGTTTTTCTAATTGCGTAGTTAGATGATTCACCTCGCGCACCAACGAGACTACCTCATCCGGTACCTGTTCACTAAGACGTTCCAGTTCACCATGTTTCATTTGCGCGATGGCATCCGCCACTTGGTCCAGACTACTTAGTTCTCGCCGCAGGCTGTAGCGCTGCATCCACCACAATAATAATAAAAACAGTGCTGCTGCGATGGCAAAGCTTAGGTAATAATTTTGTAACGGTGCATAGTGAGCACTCATATCTTCAGCCAGCCATAGGCTGACACGATGCCCCTGTTTTTCATAGCTGCTGACTCTTACCAG
>JAOUJT010000056.1 GCA_029883105.1 Gammaproteobacteria bacterium | reverse complement strand
ATAAAACAACCTCTTTTCAATCTTGAAATGCTTGGAAATTTCTCAAATATTAATTCACTCATCTCATTCTCCTAAAATCTAATCGTATTCCCACAGACTGTTTCTTCTGTTCTGTGGTCGTAAGTGCAATCTCCTACCGGTGGAGGAATGACTATCTCCTGCTTAACCCAAGGAGCAGGCTTATTGGAACACCCAAAGAATATCCAGACTATAAGCATAAGTAGGATCATTAATGATACATAGTGTTTAAAGTCTTTCATAAGTCCTCCTAAAAATGTTGTGGCAGCTCATCATCAAAACCATCGTCAGCCATAGAAGATTGCTGTGGTCTGGCCGGTTGCGGTTCTTTTTGGCTTTCCGTTCCACCCAACATCTGCATCTGATTGGCAATGATCTTGGTTGAGTAATGGGTTACGCCTTCCTTGTCGTATTTGTCAGTCTTTAACTTACCTTCAACATAGACCTTAGAGCCTTTCTTCAAGTATTCAGCCGCGATTTCAGCTACCTTCCCAAAGAAGACAATATTGTGCCACTCTGTCGCCTCTTTCTTCTCGCCGGTCTGCTTGTCCTTCCAGCTCTCCGAAGTTGCTATGGAGATATTGGTGACAGCTCCGCCACTGGGTAAATACCTTGTTTCAGGGTCTTTGCCACAATTACCTACTATGATTACTTTATTAACACCGCTCATTTGTTTCTCCTAAAGTTTGCAAATTCATCTGATTTAATTACATCTCGTTCTTTGGTCGTAAAGACTCCGCCCTTAGTTGGTGCAAGCCACAAGGTCTTCATCTCCTCCTTTGATAGCTCATCCCACGCCTCGGCAGCCTTCTCAAAGGCTTCAGTGGCGATATGTTCCTTGATTGCCGCGATACTATCCCAACATTTGATAACGGCTTCCATGTGGGCTGAGAATCGCTCGTAGAGGGCTTTCTCGCTCTGCTGGGCAATAGCATTGGCTACTTCGTCTGCTGAGGCTATCTCAGTGCCAGCAAGCCCGTAGAAGGCCAGAGCGCGTCCTACAGCCGATGTTTCACAGTTCTCCAGAGCTGAGGTCTTATTGATATTGGTAGACCCTCTAACCTCTTCTGCATAACCCGTAGCAATCAGTTTCTCACCCTCCATTATGAGGGCTTTCATAATGACCTTTTCACCTTCATGGGAGATAAGCTGGGTTTCGATAGTCAGACCCTCGGTTTCCCGTAACTTGGCAACCCGCTCGGCGACTGTATGGTATTCTTTGTTATGGATTGATATTGGCATCTTCGTTCTCCATCTGATAATTAAGATCATCTTTTTGCTGTCTTTCTAACCATTCATCCCCGTCGATAGGGTAAGCATTGAGACCAGGGGGATAAGTAGGTTCTTCAATAATCTGGCCTGCTTCTTCTAGTTTAATGATGTGGTCTTTTGTGGTCATCACTCTTCTCCTGCTAATAGAACAATAAAGCTCATCCATCCAGCTTTTCTTTGTGCAATGCTTACTTTTGCCTCAGCCTTTTCAGCTTTTGCTTCTGCTAATTCCTTGACCGCTTTAGAAAGATTATCTACAACCGATGTTATTGGTTTGTCGTGATTCAATATTGTTTTGTTGCTTGTGGTTATCGTTTTTAATGTTTTCTGCAAAATATCAACACGCTGCTCATAAACAATAATTACATTATCCTGTGCTCTAATAGTTCCTAAATCTTGAGCGTGGAATCCATAACTAAAAAGTGGAATTATCGAAGCTATAAAAATAGCCATAAACCAACCGGCAGCATTATCTATATCTCCTCTTATTAAACAGATTGCAAATGCCAATATCAATAAAGATATGATTATTAAAAATATCATCACTCACCTCCTGAAAACTTATTGTTTAAAACTCTCATTCCAGCCCCCTTGTGTCTATTAAAGTGTCTTCAATGCTGGGCTCACCTGTGTTCTTTTCAGCGCAGTCTTTGAAATACTCCCCCATTCTCAAGATCAAGGTTTTACCCACTAAGGCGTAATCACTCTTTCTTTGGGTCTTCATAGCAACGGAGACCATCTTCATAAAGGCTGGGGCATTGGTTTCACAGAAGGCTTCGTTAAAATCTCCCTCAGACTCCCAACAACTGTCAATGTAGTTCTTTATCCAGATTTCCCGCAGATCGTCTGTATCGCTCATATCGCCACCCATTATTATCTCGTTAAGGTTCAAAGGTTTCATTCCCTCACCTGCTCTGTAAGCGTTTAGTACCCGCCCCATTTCTTTATGAAAGTCCATCTCTAGTTCCTCTTTTGGGTTAATCGGTTAGGCACGTAGTTTTTCAAGATTCTTAGCTGTTCGCAGATTGCGGAAATATTCTCCAACAATCCCGCCTTTATTAGCTATCCCTAATAATCCTTTTCTTGCCAAATTCTTCATCTTAGTTCCGGCAGGATTGGGCTTCTTTATATACTGATTTTTCATTCTTTTGACTTTAGCTCTCATCTCTCTCGCCCTCTCGGTTAATTAATTAAAGCTATTAAAGGTGCAGGCCAGTCGCTACTCTGGCTAGGTCTTCTGTGGGCATCACCTGTTTCAGCTTCTTTCGCTGCGCGTTCCTCAATGCCTACTGCTGATTACCTACCTCGCCGACTACCCCCCGCTGGGAGCGTCCTTGTCAAGTTACTTCCTCAGCATGTGTGTCTCAATCTATGGGCGCTTCCCCACGTACTACGATCTGGCTTCCACACCGCTGCACCTTTAATAACTTTGATCTCCTCGGTTAAATGATTTCTTGACACTGGGGATAGTATGAGCCTATAATCTACCTATGTCAACCCTAGATAGGAAATTAATTATGAAGAAAGAAGTGATCTATATAGAAGTCGCGCCAAGCATCAAAAGAAAGGCAGAGAAGCTGACCCGCAAGCACGATCTCAATATGAGGCAGCTAATCTCAAAACTAATCCGTGAGGCCAAATAACCCCATATAGGAGAGGATAATGAGTGAGTTTAAGGTAGGAGAAATAGTGATAGATATTAAGAATAATGAGGAAGTTGAAATCTTAGGTATCGCGCTCGGAAAAAATGTGCCGAAGGAATACTATGGCGCAGTACCTAATCGTATTTATTATCAACTAAGTAACGATTGTTTTGCCACAGAAAAATATCTTCGTAAAAAGAAGCCGCCTGAAGAACTCTCCTCATGGGAACAGGTACAAAAGACCTGTCATTGGTCGCCTAACGAGGTGGAAGCATGAGTGGATTACTAGCAAATATATCTACATTAGGCGTTCGTCCCAATAAAGAACAGATTGGTATTGAGTTAGCGGAAGAAATCATATCCCGAGTTAAGGCTGAGATAGTGGAGGCGGTTGATAAATCATTAACTCTTGATACCTTGGATAGCTCAACAGTCGCCAGAGCAAAGAGAGCTGCACTTGATAACGCTATCAAAGCTATTCAGGAGGTCAAATGAGTGAATGGATAAGTGTTAAAGATCGTTTGCCCATAATTAAAGATGCTGCTCTTGGTAGCAGATATTCTGATTCTGTTTTAGTGAATGTTGATGGAAATTTACAATATGTGGCTTGGCTAGTTGATTTAGATAGCAGTGGTGAGCCGTGTGAGCCAACATGGATATCAGATAGCCCTATAGATGACGTAACCCATTGGCAACCACTACCGGAGCCTCCTAATGAATAAAGTAATTTACATTGAAGACTACAAAAAGAAGCTCAATAATGATGATGTCTTCTATAAAGCAACTTACGAGCACGATGGAATCTATCTAAACTACTCCTTCAAAGCCTCTACAGAGCAATACCACAAGAACATGAAGAAGCACTTTGAAGGGTTCGATAAAGCAGTAAAGGCGTATGAGGAGGAGAAATGAAAGAAGAAGAGGCCAAAAAGCTAGTATGTCCACATTTTAGTGACTTCCATAATGGTTTTGAATGTAATTGCATAACTAAAGAATGCGTTCATTGGAGGCCAGAAGTACAGATTTCTGGTGGTCTTTGGCAAATAGGTGGTTGTAAATTATGGAGGTCATCCAAATGATTAAACTATACAAGATACTCCTATGGGCTTGGAACTGGGAACTAAGGAGCTCACAGAGGGCTGAGAAGGAAATCCAGGCGGATATAAAAAAGGCCAATGAAAGAATCAAACGCTACGAAGAAATAACCAATCACTGTGGGCATTTTAAGATACCGGAGGAGAGATGAATAAAAAGAAAGTAATCAATAGTAAAAATAAACGTGTGGGACTGCCTGTTGTTGGCTCTATAGTTTGGTATTTGTTTCTTGACCATCTTGATGCGCCTGAGTGGGTTTGGGGTGCTATGGGTCTTCTATTGGGGTTGTTTTGGGTAATTGCACTTATTGACGCATTTAATTGTGAAGAATTGGAGACATTCAAATAAAACCACTAACCCATCAGATAGCTAGAGGAGATAGAGGGATGAGTGAATTAAAAGAAAATGAATATCAATGTGCTGAATGTAATCAAGTATTTCAGTATGAATGGTCTGATGAAGAAGCCAGAGCTGAAGCAGCAGAAAATGGCCTTGACCCTGATATTTGCGATATTGTCTGTGATGATTGCTATAAACGGATATGGCCTAGAGCTTGCGAAGATTAACCCATTTAGAGATTATAGGAGAGAGATTATGACTATACGCATACGCTGTGATTACTTGGGTTGTGAGAATGAGCTACTTATTATAAATAGGGGGTCTATTTTAAGCCCAAATGAGTGGATTAGCCATAAAGGGTGGGGAGGAGATATTAAAGGTAATATCCATTATTGCGATGAATGCCAGAAGAAAACAGAGAAAGGAGAGAGATTATGAGTGAAGCAGCAGGAAAACATATCGGACAAGGTTTAGCGTGGTTTGGATTTTGGATGATGATTGGATTGGCTAATTTTGGCGAGGAATATTCTAGTGGTGTATGTTCAGAGCTTTTGAAATCCATGTCAGAACCAGCTATAGAGCAAAGGCTTGATTCTAATGACTAACTTAAAGCGGTTTAGCAAGAGAGATTAAGATTACTTTCCGAGATTTCGGATTAACTGAAAGATTAACAATGAACATTATAACATAGGAGAAGGGTTTTGAAAATAAATATTAATGATAATTATAGGGTTGTAGTTTATGTTGATGACCCTTTGTTTCTTGGCGCAAAAGATCAAGACGGAAAGAATCTTATGTATTTGCGTGATGCGAATAAGGTTCGATCTAACATACTAAGGCATGTAGACGGTGCTACTGATGCTACTATTGAATGTGACACCACTGAAATATGTAGCCATTGTGGTAACGCATGGGAAGTAAATGAAGACCCAAATGACAAAGAATGGGAGTTGGGTATGCCAATGTGCTGCGAAGATGCGATAAAAGAGTTTGAGCTTGCAAGCAGTGATTGATTCTGATAGTCTTCTAAAGAACGACGGAGCAAGTATTTCTACTGTACTCCGTCACGGTATGAGTTTTGACGACGCTACCGATAAGTTGCATTTTACTACTTATCCCTCCTCTGTCAATACCCATATCGCAGCCCGATACGCTGTGAGTTCGAGCACCCTATTTGTGGTGGCCTATCAGGAAAACAATACTAAAAATCTGGCTCTGCGCCCACTGCAACCAGTCCCATGAAGCCGCGACATACTGCGGAGGCGAATGACAGCATAAAGGAGCTGTTTCCCGAAAGGGAGGGGGAACAACAAGTACCTGAACCTATCCTTGAGATAGGCTGTGGAGTAGGACTTCATGGGGGAAAGTGGGTTATTGACTCTAAAATAAATAGAAGGGGTAGAAATGGCTAAATCAAAACCATCACCAGAACGACTAAAAGAGCTTGAAGACTGGGTTAAACAAAGACTCTGGCCTATATGGGATAAGACCCTTACCCCTCCTTCGGACTCTCGTAAGGTCTTCTTAAACTACATTATCAGGGATAACCCTACTGATGCGTTCCTTGAAGACTTGGAACGCCATATACGAGTGCAGGTTAAGTTCTGGAAGCTCAAGAAGCAGGCAGATGGTCGAGTGATAGGAGCGTGTAATCTCTCCACTTGGTACAACGCTGGAAGGTGGGATGATGAGTTCATTGACGAGGCCACATCGGACATTAAGGAAAGAATCGCGGGAAAGTCGTGTAAATGCGGGAATGAAGTGATTGGAGAACGGTTTGTTCACTGTCACAACTGCCTGCCAGACCCCCAAAAGAAGCTGAAATACGAAGCCTTGGGAGAATATAAAAAAAGACCTGACGAGAGCGTAGAACAATGGCGACAACGGAACAAAGACTACATACGAGGAAAATTAAGCGGGTTGATAAAAGGACTATCTGGACGGCATCAAGTCAAGATATGAAAGATTACATAAACCACATGATAACTAACTACAACGCCACTCCCTCAGAGATAATAATAGGGGATATAGGCTGGAGGAAATGATGAATATGGAAAAAATAGTTGAAAGTGAAGGAAAATTGGCAAGAAAAAATGGGGAATCAATTGATGACAATCCTTATTACGACAAGGATACAGAATTGGCTCATCACTGGGAAAAAGGATTTCTATGCACTGTAACAAACGGAAGACCATTAAATCCACCGAAACCACCGGTTAAGCCCTACGGGTAAACCCCTAACAAGAATACACAATGAGGATGATATGAAAGAACTGTACGATTTACTAGGCATGGAGATTGAGAGTAAGGATAAAGATGGGAATCCTATTATGGTTTCGCCTGAATTTGTTGTGAAAGTTCAACATAAAACCGACTTAGGAATCCATGTAATTATACACGCTAATGGGCATTCAAGCGATACCGTTGATTTAGTTGTGGGCGAAAATAAAATTATAAAGTTAGGCGATAATGTAAAAATACACCATGCTGATAAGCATAAAGAAGAACGATGGTTGATTTATTCAAAAGTGGGTGGCGTTTATTTTACTGGGCATAATTGGGTAACTGATAATCCTTGGCTTGCTCACTTTGAGAGGACGGAAGAAGAAGCACAGGAATACCACGATAGATGGAGAAGCCAATGGGATGAACATACTGAGTTCAGAGATTGGTGCGTAGAAAGACACTTATTTATTTACAAATAACCCCAACACAATGAGGATGATGATATGAGTGAAATGACAAAAGAAGAAATGTTGTGGGCTGCAAGTATAGCGGTTGGCAAGAACCTAGACTATGAGCAACTTATGTATTCCGATTATTTGTATGGGAAAGAAGATTTAATTGATGATGTTTGGGAGTACGTGGACGAATGCAAGGAGATCGGAAATAGGGAATTTAAGAAGAAATATCACAACTACAAACTATATTAACCCCCACTAAAAGAAAGACTAAATCAGGAGAGATGAGATGGAAGAATTAAAAGAAGCAATACTAGTTGTCGGTGGGTTACTTTTATTTTTATGTCTAATGGCTCTATTATTAGCGGGAATTTTTTATTGGTTAATATATTTAACAACACAACCTACATGGTACAACATATTAGGCACTGTGTTTGTAATATTAGTTGCTTTTTATTATACATTGTTAGTTGAATCTAGAATGAAGAGTAAATAATAACCATGACCCCCATAAGAATACACAGCACTTTATACAAAATAGGCCTTCATGGATTTGTTTACATGGAGATAGACCGGAGATGGATAAGAAGTGGTAAATCCAGGGAGGAGGTAGAAAAGGCCATTTCTAAACGAAACCAGACCAACGCCCTGTCAGAACGTGGCAGATTACGATTAATTTAGGAGGATGAGATGGCATACAAAAGAACACAAGCTGTTAATAAAATATACTGTTAGATGGACAGGTTTCTCACTGCCTGCCAGCCAAATTCCTTGTATTTAACAACACCCCAATACAAGGCTTTGTTGAACGACAAAAACAAACTTAACGCGGAGGAGAAGAAGAAACCAATTTCAGAACTACCGCCGTATAAGGGTTATCCGATAAAGGAGTATAATCCATGAACCAAATAAGAACACCTGAATCATTTAAGTACGCTCAAGAGCAGGTTGACAAGGTTATAAAAGACACTGATTGCCGTTTTACGGTTACAGAGGAAAAGGGAGTAAAATTAAGCCATGTCCAGAATAAACTAATCCGTTATTATCAAGACAAGATGGATGGACTGACCTTGAGGCGGTCAATGATGGTAATGGCGGGTAAATATCGAGGCAGATTATGAGTAATCGACCCAAGGAAAACGAACAGTTCTCAGCCATTGCCAAACGATTTATCTACAGAAAAGAACGATTTATAACCAAGTGGCTAAAGCTAATATATCTAACAGAGGAGTATTGAGATGAAAGATAAAGAATTGAGGAAAAGCCTGTATGAAGGAGGTCTTTTGAGATTTAATCCTAGCCTTAATCTTGGTTGCGAGTTAAAGCGCGAGGCTCATCCGTCACGAATGGATGAGCAAGATAAGAAAATCTATGAAATGAGGAGAAAAATAGATGCTTTGATGATATTGCTGAACATCGAGGAAACTAAGCATAAAGTTCGTGGCCTCAAGAAAGGCAATAAAGAAATAGAATACTAGACTATAATCAAGAGGGGTGAGAGATGGATAAAGTAAAAGAGGCTTTTGATACAATCAAGCAAGCTATGATTGACGATAATCCAAGTGAGCAAGGAAGTTATGCCCATAGCTGGCACTGTAATATAGCTATGATGTGTTATGACGCTATCAGAGCAAACGAGCCGCTTGTAGATGATGGGTTATTACATGAAGACGCTATAAAAATTGGCAACGAGGCAGCAAGTAGATTTATGAAGCTGTGCTTTGATGTAGATACAAAAGGCTAAAATGTTATAATATAACAATAACAAGAGGGGCATCCATTGGAGATTTTAGCGAGAACACAACCCAGGTCAGTCAGCTTTGAGCCAAGAGGCACGACTCACGACCTGACTACTGAAGAAATAGCCGCCATGTTACTTGGTGTCCATGATGGTGTCTTCTACCTTGCCATGCAGATTGTATGCGGTGGAGACTATCAAAAGATCATCACTCACTACCTATACAACCACAAGCTACACAAGCTCTACAAGAACTACCAAATGGACGAATCTGAGCGCGGTAGAGGCCGCAAAGACGGGTTCTTATGGCATCTATCCTACTTAGCGGTAAACGAGTACATAGACCCCTGTAACTGTCCTACGTGCGCCGGTACGGGCTTTATCGAGGTTAGACCCTGCCCCCAGTGCAGTAAAGGTAAAATAAAGCTGGATGATCGGCAGAAGTCCATCTATTTGAAGATAAAACCAAACCGATTCAATTACTGGAAACCCTTGTACGAGAATATCAGATATATATTATCTGACTGGGATTGCGAAGCTAGATTCGTATTGGAGTCACAAGATATTGAATTATAAAGGATTAAAGTTGTTGCAATATAAGAGTTTATATGTTGAAATCCCATTCAAGCACACTGCCCCCTGAATAAAATGGTCAAATCATTTACACAATGCGTTGATATTCAAGCCAAACGCATAGCTAATGGTAAAAGAGGCTATGCAAAAGCCGTTATCAGATTCTTGAAAAGATGTAATTATGGTCATGTTGGCGAAGATAAAAAGAGATTGCCAGTATTTTGGGGTTAAACAGAATTGTTACATCGAATAACCATATAGTTTCCGACATAAGAAAATCCTTATATCGGAAACAGAACAGAATTAAAACTACGCCCGAAGGCTGGATTATGTAGTCAACGGCCTTCATTACAGAATATACTGAGGTAGTTGGAAGGTAGCAGGCGACTAGTTAAGCTCTACTGAAAGGCGATCTTAAAGGGGGTGAAAATCCCTCCCTCGGTGCCAAAACATGGCAGACGTGCCAATACTGGTGAGGAGAAAGCCGGTTAGAAAGAACTCCCGCGACTGTTTGAGGCAGTCACTATTTTTCAAGCCGGCACTAAAAAGCTGGTCATCTCGGAGCTTGTAAAAAAGCTCACCTCCCCTTGGGATGGTTCTTATTAGCCCTGAGAATCATCCCTTTTTTTACTAGTTTTATACTGAGCCATGTATTCCAGCTTATCCATATCTTCGGTTGTAGGTCTTTTCCTACATGGATTACCATGAGGCAGTAACCACAAACCCGCGAGGGTATAGGGGATTTCAAGGAGTTCGGCAACTTCCATATTGCCTAAACCATAGGTTTCCATGATCTGTATGAGGCGGTCTGTATTAGTCATTAGATTTTATCAGCTCGTCATTGTCTGTCATTTTGAATAATGTTTCACCGTTTGCCATATTGTCCCAATGTTGGCCTAAATCGCAGCTAGACATTAGTTTCATGTGGGCGCGTTCCAGCCATTGAATGTCTTTGGCTTGGTCTAATGCTTTCATAATAATTTTGGGATCATTTGTGATTTTAGTGCCAATTTTAGCACCGACGATTTCTTTCATAATTAACTCCAAAAAGGTTTAAGAAACTCAGGAAGGTCGGCAGGCTTTAAATCCTTGCCAAACACCCCTTCTGGGGCATTCTGAGGCGATTTAAGGCGATAACTGACTATAACGAAAGCCGTAGCCATACCAGCGCAGAAAATGAGCAGATAAGATAAATAGATCATTCTAGTTCTCCATATAGATTAGTTAATGATTTGATCACCTTATCTTCAACAGGTCGCCTCTGGCACGTCCATGAGTAAACAGAGTCTATCGAATAGCCGGTGACTTCTGAAACCTGGCGATGGGTGAGGCCATAGCGATCCATGAAGGCTTTTAAGATTTCGAGATTGTTCATAGTTTGGCCTCTACTGTTACGATGGTGTCGTTATGCGCTCCACCGTGAGGGACTAATAAGACTTCCAGCAATTCAAAGCCGTTAGTCTTACCTATACCCCCGGAGTTCCACCCACAACAGATAGCTATTCCGCCGGGCTTTAGGATTCTAACAACTTCCTGTTTGCGGAGAGTGTAGAAGCTCGACTGAGTATCTGTCATGTGAACCATTTTACCGACATTCTTGTAGCATTCGCTGATTTGTCTAGGTGAGTAGGGAGGATCGAACAAAACCCCGTCTATCGAGGCATTATCGAAGAGTTTAAGAAACTCTAACGCTTCCATAGTGTGAGTGGTATCAGTATCGGCGTTTAGGTCGTTTGTATGGGCGCACATGACGTTAAAGACTGAATCCCGCGCAAAGGGATCAATCCATACATCCTGATTGATATAGGAGGATATAAGTTCCTTAATCGGTTTAATGGAAAACGTGTTTTTGTTAGGCATAGCCCAAACTCTTGAGAGTTTCATTATATTTTAACCTGTGGTTGGCACTCGCATCTTTCAGACTTCCAGCCTGTAGGATGTTTTTTACTTGGGTTACATTGAACCCCATGATTTATTCCAGAACCGCGACAAATTGAGCAGACAGGCTTTGATTGTGCTTCGAGTTGCTTTATGCGCTCAAAGGCAACAGTAAATAACTGACCTTCTGCCATAGCTTTGATAGCCCATTCTGGTAAATCGTCGGGTATCATTTCAATAATTTTCATAAGGTTATAGTCCTGTGAGGGGTTAGTTTTTATCAATTATAACCATGATGGTGTTAATGTTAGTCCCCGAAGGCTTAAAGCTACCTTCTGGAAGCTCAACACGCTCACCGCCTAAGTTATCGAACCATTGACGGAAGGCTTCGCACTTCTTATCAGATCGTGTGAAGGGTGAAGGTGACATAATCGACACCAAGCGCCCACCATCCTTTAATAAATCGAAGGCGTGGCGTATATGGTCAACATCCTGGAGATTTTCAAAGGGTGGATTCATTACAACGCGATCATAGTAAAAATGTTCGTTTTCTAATGGGTCGGCAGCTAGTTCCATAAAATTATGCTCTATGACGTTATAGCCTTTAGCTTGTAGTATATCTCTAAGCGTGTAATTGCTCTCTACACAGTCTATATGACCGTCTTGCATAATAGCCGCCAAAGCGTCAGCAATAGCGCCATGCCCCGCGCTAGGCTCTAATACATGGTGACATGATTGAACACAAGCATAATTAAGCATCTGTTCAATGACAGGCGCAGGCGTTGGGAAGTAGCCAGGTATATTCGAGAATTGCAAGCCGTCTACTTTGCGCTGTAGTTCTTTGGCTTGTTTATCGGCCTCGCTTTCAGGCGTTAATAGCTCCCAAAGGGCTAGTGCTTCGGGTGTGTCGTAATAAGCTACATTTGTACCGATTCGGTACTCGTGGTAGCCATTTTGCACGCTCTCGGTCTTTTCTGCCATAAGGTCATAGACAGCTTTTTTAGTGGTTAAACCTTGCAAGACTTCGGGCACAGTACCTAAATCATGCAAGCCTGCAAGTGCATAGAGCGCCTTTTGAGTACGTTGCAATCTTTCACCTTCAAAGCGAGTATGGTTAGCCTGTGCTAGTCGTTTAGGTGTATTGGTTTGACGGTCTGCAAATTTACCATCTATAGTTGTTTGCATCTTATCGGCAATGGTTCGCAGTTTATCCGCGTGATTAATGGGTGTGCTAGTTGCATCAGACTCAAAGCCACTAAAAGTGGGTATATTGTCAGTTTTGCCCCACCAGCAGCCGTTATAACGTGACCAACGATACCCGGCAGCCTTTAATGTGTCTCTGACAGATTCGCTGGGCTTACCTGGAAAGCGTATTTCACT
>JAOUJT010000055.1 GCA_029883105.1 Gammaproteobacteria bacterium | reverse complement strand
CAGATTCAGTACATCGGGAATCAATTCAGGACGGTTGGCTATCACTTGCCAGCTTTCATGGTCCTCGCTGATCTCGTCACTGAGTTTAACCCGCCCCAACAATAAGTAACGGGTAATCTGGCCTACGGGAAACGGACCGAGCACCTCATTATCCCTTCGAGTGTAAAACAGGCTATTTTTATGACTGTGATCGGTCTCATGCATACGGTTACCCAACCTAAAGCTATGTTTTATTTAGACGATGAATGTAGATAGGTATCTAATAATCGCCATAGGCTGTCAACGACTAATGGTTATATTTAACGAAACATACACAGGAAGACCGGTTTTTCTATGTTTGTAAAGGGAACAGACAACGCACTGCTAAACCTCACCACTGCAGCGTCATCCAAGCTACGTGGTGGCTGGCAGACGGGCCAGTTACTAAAGGCTATGGTCATCAGTACAGATCGCCAGGGTAGTGCCATGCTGGAGATCAATGGCCAGCGTCTACAGGCCCAGCCACAAAATCAGACCAATATGCCTCTTAAAACAGGACAAAATCTGCAACTGGAGGTCATACGCAGCGGCGATAGCCCATTGCTAAAGGTTCTGAATCCCCCTGCCAATCAGCAGGAAGTCGTCACGCGCGGCGTACGCCAATCCCTGCCCCAACAACAGCCTCTGCCACAACTTCTTAATGCCCTAAACCAGTTGGCACAGGCCTCCAAGGGCGAGACCGCACAGCAGTTAAAGACCTTAAGCCAGCAAATTCTCAATCAGCTGCCACAATTGCAGCAGCTAAAAACCGGCCCAGGTGTAAAACAGGCAATACAGGATTCTGGAAACTTTCTTGAGGCCAAGCTCAAGCAGATGACACAACAGGGTGAAACCGGCAAGGGCAGCGCCAATCTGAATCAGGATCTAAAGGCCGGGGTACTACGCCTGCTACAGTTGCTGCGCAGCATGCCACAGACACAACCAGCTACCGGTGCGGCACGAGGCAATCCTGCGGGGAATACCACCCAGGCTTCCACTGCGCAACAACAAACACTCACACCGTCGCTGAGCAATCCAGGGGGGACTACCGCAGCGAAAGGTACAGCCGCAGCCTCCACGGCTCCTCCGGCTAGCTCTCTGTCAGCCTCTCAAGCAAACTCCCAGACACCCACTAGTACAAGAGTCTCGCCCGACATCTCCAGTAAGGCTCTCGCTTACAGCAATAACCAACCGACACCCTCTCAGACACAAGGGGCCACTCAAGGCGCTGCGACAGCGCTCATGGCTGCGCGTGCTGGCGGTGAAACGCAGCAGCAGCTGGAATCCGGTCTGGCACGTATCCAGTTCAATCAATTACAGAGTATTCAGCAAAGCGATGGACAGCAACGCCCCAGCTGGCTACTGGAACTGCCTATACGCCAGGCAGATGGCCAGATAAATACCCTGCAATTGGAAATCCAGCGCGATCGCGAGGAAGACGAAAAGTCCCAGCGTTCGGCCATCTGGACTATTTCACTATCCTTCGAACTGCAGACATTGGGGGCCATACGCGCAGGACTGACCCTGGTTGGTGACAATCAGATAGGAGTCAGTCTTTGGGCGAATAAATCCAGTACGGTAGAACTTTTTGAACAGCATAAGGCAACACTACAACAAGGCATGGAAGATGCCGGGCTGATGGTGAGCCGTGTTGGCTGTCAGCATGGAATGCCGAGCAAAAGCAAAGCAGAGACGGTATTCGCCGATCAGGGGCTGGTGGACGAGCAGGCATGAGTGAAGAGTCTGACAATATCCCTTCCGTTGTCGCCCTGCAATATGATGGTGCACAGGCCCCTACGATCATTGCTAAGGGAAAGGGGGCAATTGCTGAACAGATACTGGCGATGGCCGATGAGTATGGCATCCCCTTACGCGAAGATCCGGATCTGGTGACACTACTATCGCAACTGGAATTGGGAACGGAGATCCCCTCCAACCTTTATGTGGCGGTGGCAGAGGTTCTGGCTTTCGCCTATATGATGAGTGGAAAGGAGGCCCCGGTACCGGACAAGGAGCCGAAACAAACTTAGAAGCTACGTTCCATACGGTGCAACATGGCGATCAACTCTGCCTCTCCCCTGGTAAGGCCACAGATATCAATCAACTCTTCTATGCTGGAACCTTTCTGAGCCATCTTTATGGCCTGTTGATAGGCCTGTGCACCGGGGTCCGTCTGATCGATGACTTCCTGGCGATGACTGACCTCTTTGAGAGATTTTTCTATACGATGAACTCGCTCACCCACACCTATGGCAGCAGAGACCAGAGCCCGCATATCTGACTTCAGCACCTCGGTTTGCCTGGATTGAAACTGACTTACCGTGCGCAGCTTCAATAATAAAGCCAGCAACAACACGCCCATGAGCAAAAGCAGCACACTTAATATGGCTAGCCATAGATATGGGTCAAGTTGAGTGAGGGTATCCATCCGGGTCCGTAAGTCTTACAGGTTCGCCATTTCCTGCCATTCTTCGTCGCTCAACAGCTTATGCAAATCGACCAAAATCAACAGATTACCATCACGGCTTGCTACGCCCTGTATGTATTTTGAGCTTTCATCGTTACCAACATTAGGTGCCGTTTCGATCTCTGCGGTTTTCAATCTGACCACATCGGAGACACTATCTACGAGGATACCCACCACCTGCTCTTCCACTTCAATGATCACCACTCGTGTGGAATCACCAATATCAACTGGCGGTAAGGCGAAACGCTTGCGCGTGTCCAAAACGGTAACGACATTACCACGCAGGTTGATAATACCCAGTACATAGTCTGGGGCACCCGGCACAGGGGTTATCTCAGAATAACGTAACACCTCCCGTACCTGGGCTACTGGCACACCATACTTCTCTTCTGCCAGGTAAAAGGTTACCCATTGTGTATCGTCACCCTCATTTTGGGTGTTTTCTGAATTTTCCATCTATTCGAAACCTCATTTCTACGCGGTCATCAGGTGCATATAAACGATGACATTGTTGCATTATACGTATTGTATCGGCCGCTTGAACACAATACTTCAAATCTATCTAATCTGCGGGTTCTTCTCTACCGGAACCCAATAGATCTACCAGTCCTTCGGCATCCAACAGAGCACACATATGGTCAATCACCGTACCCGCCAACCATTTACGCTTAGTCCGCGAGCTGCGCCAGCGCACCTCATCAGGTTGCAAGGTCACCACTTCCGAGACGCTGTCACAAGCGATACCCCAGTTACTATCGCCAATAAGAATAATACGATTCAGGGCAGCCCCACTTTCCACCACGTGCTTATCGCGTAGCTTTTGTGGCAGGACCAATTGCGCCAGCTCGATAACCGGCAGGGTCTTACCCCTATTGTCCAAGAGTCCCAGATACCAGGGCGATCTATTTGGCAGTTCTGTCAACGAGTCTGGCCACTCCAATATGCCATCCAATTCAATCAACGGGATCGCCATACTTAAACCAGACAGTTTGAATAGCAGCGCCTGGAATGACTCACCGGCCCACTCAGGTCGACCTTCCCATTGGCTTTGTGTCTCTACTTGCTGCGCTTCAGCAACAGCGATGGTGCTATCCACCTCGGGTATCACCACCTCCACCGGCTCTATCGCAGGCTGTATCTCCACCATAGGCCCAGTTTCAACCACCGCTTCTGTGGCAAAAACCGGTTCCATAGAAGGCAAGCGTTCAGGTTCACTTACTTCTACAACAGGTGCGCTAGCTACCGGTTCTACGCTGGCTGTTACAGGTGCAATCTCAACAAATGGCTCATCCGCCTCTGGAACATCGCGTAGCAGGGACTCCAGATATACACCAAGCGCCTGTTTTTCATCGACCAGAGTGTCCCTGCTTTTATCATGCTCCGCCATCAGCCCGGCCCTGCCTTGTCTGAATCCGAGGACGAAAGACTCAATAAGGTGGATAGAAGGGCATCATAAGCCACGGCGCCACGAGCCTTGGGGTTGAGGTTAGGTAACGGTATACCCTTTTTACTGGCCTCGCGGATCTGGGTGTCTACCGGAATAACCGAGTCCCAGATGTTTAGTCCATAACTATCACGCAGTACCATCAAACTCTCTTTGGCAGCCTTTGTGCGCTTATCAAATAATGTGGGGACGATAAGATACGGCATATTCGTCGTACTCGCCTTTTTAATCATGGCCAGAGTATGCATCATGCGTTGCAGACCTTTTTCTGCCAGAAACTCTGTTTGTACCGGAATCAGCAGTCGTTCACAGGCAGCCAGGGCATTCACCATGAGCACCCCCAGTACGGGGGGGCAATCGATAAGAACAAAATCGTACCGGGACTCTACCGTCAGTAATGACTTTTTCAGAACAAGCCCCATGCCTTCATGGGTGCCCAACTGTCGATCCAATGTCGCCAATGCGGTAGAAGCGGGCATCAAACTTAAATTGTCATACTTGGTCTGGCGTATAACGTCGTCAGGATGAACCTCGGTTTTAGAGCTGACCGATTGAAACAAGCTATAGACGCTATGTGACACCGCATCTGGATCATGACCAAAATAGGCACTCAGAGACCCATGAGGATCCAGATCCACCATCAGCACACGCTTGCCCTTACTGGCCAGGAGGCCGGAAAGGGTGACTACGGTGGTCGTCTTTCCCACACCGCCTTTCTGGTTAGCCACTGCCCAGACCTTCAATCCTACTCTCCCGCTCGTTCGCGAAATATCCGGGGCGCGGAATTATCCAACCCTGGGTTAGTGACCGGCGCGGGTGTAAGAAGTACCTCTTCACCACCAGACGTCACCAATGGAACGGCATTTGTTTGTTGTTGTTCAGGCGGATTTTCCGACTGCTGTTTTCGTGTTTCCTGGTCGGTAGCCCGACGCTCGACTTGCTTATTTATTACCAATACCACGCGACGGTTTTTATTACGCCCGCGCTGTGAGTCATTCTCCACAGAAGGCCGGGTAGATCCATAGCCCACTACGGTAAGACGCTCTGAATCCACTCCCGAACGCTCGAACAGGCGCACGACACTAGCCGAACGTGCAGCGGACAACTCCCAGTTGGAAGGAAAGTACTCGTTACTTATTTGTTGATTGTCGGTAAAACCTTCCACCTGAATAGTGTTAGGAAAACGCCGTAATATTCTCGACATGATTTTTAACAGTGGTACAGCTTCAGGTGCCAACTTGGCACTGCCGCTAACAAATAACACACTGTTGCTGATCTCTATCTCAATCCAATTCTTGTCTTCGCGCACCGAGATCAGCCCCTTATCGATGAGCGCCTTCATACTGGAATTAACCTGCTCGATCACATCTCCACGACTGGGGTCATCTTTATTCGGCTGCTCAATAACGGTCTGACTTTTGCCTATTTTAGGCGAATCATTGAGCCTGGGTTTATCCACGTCCAGACCTGGATCACCCACCTTAAGAGGACTCATGGTCCTCGGATCCGCAGACGTAAGCGCCGACTTTATCGAGTCAGCCATCACTCGATATTTGCCCTCATTCACCGAAGAAATAGCATACATCACTACAAAAAATGCAAACAGCAAAGTAATGAAGTCGGCATAAGAGACCAACCATCTCTCAAGGTTTACATGTTCTTCGTGTTTTTTCTTACGTGCCATGAATGCTTACTCTTGCAGGTAGCCCTGCAGTTTTACTTCGATATTACGAGGATTTTCTCCCTCGGCGATCGAAATAATGCCTTCCATTATCATCTCACGAAAACGGGCACGTTCTCCGACTATTGATTTTAATTTGTTGCCTACCGGAATCAGAATCAGGTTAGCGGCACCGATACCATATATCGTGGCCACAAAGGCAACCGCAATACCCGAACCAAGCTGTGATGGGTCTGACAGATTCCCCATCACATGTATGAGTCCCATAACCGCACCAATAATACCGATAGTCGGTGAGTAACCACCCATCCCTTCCCAAACCTTGGCGGCTTGTAACTCGAAGTGTTCTTTACTGTCTACTTCTGTTTCCAATATCGAACGAATGGTTTCTGGTTCACTACCATCAACCAGTAGCTGTAGGCCTTTACGTGCAAACATATCATCTTCGCTCTCAGAGGCGGCCTCCAGTCCCAATAAGCCTTCGCGGCGAGCAATGTTGCTCCATTCGATAATCTTCTCGATGGCCTCTTCCGGGATCATCATTGGAGGCACAAAGACCCATTGAAACTGGCGCAATGCATAAACGAACACCGGCATAGGACTTTGCAATAAACCAGCCCCCAGCGTACCGCCTAAAACAATTAAGGCTGCGGGTCCATTTACAAGGGTAGCTAGGTGACCACCTTCTAATTGCTGACCAATTAGAATCGCTCCCAGCGACAAAACGATCCCCGTTATACTTAATATATCCATTATGAGAACCCTTGAGCTATGCTTTCACCAACTTCTGACAACGGCAGAACACGATCCGTCAGCCCTGCTTCCACCACAGCTGCGGGCATGCCATACACCACACAGCTGGCTTCATCCTGAGCCCAAATCGTTGCCCCCCCGGCTTTCAATTTTCGAACACCTTCACGGCCATCCGAGCCCATTCCCGTCAGAATGACAGCCAGTACTTTATCGGAGAGAATCTCGGATATGGAGCCTAAAGTGACGTCTACACTAGGTCGGTAATTCAAACTACTATCACCTTCTGCGATCTGGCAATATAGCCTGCCTGCTTTCTGTTTGATCTCCATTTGCATACCACCCGGTGCCAGATAGGCACAGCCGTTTTCCAATACCTCCCCATCCTCCGCCTGTTTTACCCGAATCTGACATAATTGATCCAGACGTGAGGCAAAAGCTGGCGTGAAGGTACCTGGCATATGCTGTATCAATACTATCGGCGCTGAAAAATTTTCACCAAGCTTGCTTAAAACCTCTTGTAGGGCCAGAGGACCTCCGGTAGAGGTGCCGATAGCTAACAATTCGAAATTACCACGCTCAATTTGAGCGGTTGATTTTTGTGTACTTATGGGTGTCGGTTTGGTTTGTGTCGACGATATTGAGGCACGACTGAGTGTAGACGCGGTCGGCTTATTTCGGCTTAACTTCGCAGACTTCCCTTTTGCTCCAATGATAAACACCTTGGAGCGTAACAGTCGCAGGGCCTCTTCACGGTTACCAGATATCTCTTCCAAACGTTTCGGCAAGTAATCCAAGGCCCCAGCTTCCAAGGCATCCAATGTTGCCTGGGCACCCTCTGTGGTCAAAGAGGAAAACATAAGTATCGGCACAGGATTCTGCTGCATGATCTTACGCACAGCAGTAATGCCGTCCATGGTCGGCATCTCGATATCCATGGTAACGATATCGGGCTCCAATTCCTTGGTCTTTTCTATCGCTTCAATGCCATTCTTTGCCTCACCGACGACGTCCAGCCGAGGATCAGATGACAATATTTCGATAATACGGCGCCGAAAAAAGCCGGAATCGTCTACGACTAGTACACGTACAGGCATTGAGATCCTCTTATTTTATTCATTGATGGCTGCCAACTACGCTCTTATAACAACTTTGATACGATCCTGAGAGCCAAAATCCAAACTTCCTGCCCAGTTAGTGATGCGCTTTCCTTGCATAGCGTTTAAGCAAACTAGGAACATCCAGTATCAGAGAAATCTTACCATCACCCGTTATCGTTGCTCCCGACAGCCCCTGGACATTATGCAACAAAGCACCAAGTGGCTTTATCACCACCTCTTCCTGACCGATCAATTGATCCACTACGAAGCCGATTTTTTGCGTCCCAACATGTACGACTACGACATGGGATTCATCGGAGTGCTCATCCTCCTCCGGTATCTCGGTCAAAATCGGATGCTCACGCACCAGCCACTTATTTAAATAGAACAAAGGTAGAGGTGTTTGACGAACCATCACTACCAACTGTCCATCAATGACATTGGTATGTCTAAGATCGAGATTGAAAATTTCGTTTACATTAACCAATGGTAAGGCAAAAATCTGCTCTCCCAGCATCACCATCAGGGTCGGAATAATAGCCAGGGTTAAAGGTACTTTAATCGCCAGACGCGTGCCCGTACCCTCTTGCGAATCGATCTCGATACTACCATTTAGCTGGGTAATACGGGTTTTCACCACGTCCATACCCACGCCACGACCAGAAATATCCGAAATTTCCTCTTTGGTTGAAAAACCCGGAGCAAAGATAAGATTAAAGGCCTCACGATCATCCATGCGTGCAGCAGCTTCACTATCCATTAGGCCTTTTCTTACGGCAATACCACGCAAGACATCCGCGTTCATGCCCCCACCATCGTCTTGAATAGAAAGCAGGATATGATCCCCTTCCTGTTCAGCGGCGAGTACCACTGTGCCATGCCGAGGCTTGCCTGCAGCCTCACGTACATCTGGCATTTCGATGCCATGATCAACTGCATTGCGCACTAAATGGACCAAAGGATCCGCCAGGGCCTCAACCAGATTCTTGTCCAGATCGGTTTCCTCACCGACCATTTCCAGCGCAACATCCTTATTCAGGCTACGGGCCAGATCACGAACCACTCGGGGGAAGCGACCAAAGACCTTTTTAATCGGTTGCATACGGGTTTTCATCACCGACGTTTGCAGATCCGCCGTCACCACATCCAGGTTTCCAACTGCCTTGCTTAATTCGTCGTTCTCTACCGAGGCTTCCAGATTTACCAAACGGTTCCGAACCAGGACCAGCTCACCGACCATATTCATAATATCGTCAAGACGTTTGGTATCAACACGCACTGTGGTCTCGGCCTGAGGCGCGTCTGCTTTAGTCTTTGCCGCAGGTTTTACCGCTGCAGGTTTAACCACCTCAACCGTTTCTGAGCTTGCCGCTACAATCGGTGCAACCGAAGGCTCGGGGGTGGCCGCTACTGATTCTGCTGCAGATGCACTGGAATCTGTACCGATACCAGGAGCCTGACCCTGACCATGTAGTTGATCCAACAGGGCCTCAAATTCATTTTCACCAATCTCATCGCCGCTGAATTGTGCAGCCGTAGATGACTCTGTCTCCGTAGTCGACGCTGGCGTCTCTACTGCGCTAAGCGCTTCAGTCTCGACGGGGCCAACAGGGGCGGCTCCGCGTCCATGTAACTGGTCAAGCAGATTTTCAAATTCATCCTCGGATATTTCATCACTAGCACCGGCAGTAGGTGCTACAGGGGCAGCGGGGGTAGGGGTTGGAGCTTGCTTTTCTGATGAGCCTGGAGTATCAAGTGCATTCAGCAGGGATTCAAACTCATCATCGGTAATGTCGCCATCAGCATCCTGGCTTAACAAACTAGCGGAGTCATCAGAACCGTTAGTCACGAGCTCAGATACGGGTATCTCAGCCACCCCAGCGGCAGCGGGAACCACTGCGCCTGACATCTCACCATTCAATATCGCCTGAAGGCTCTGTAATTGGGCAGGAGAGACACTGTCAGGCATGCTACCGCCACGCACCGTATCAAACTGATAGTTCAGTGTGTCCAACACCGGCAGCATGACATCCATGATCTGTGAATTGACTTCCAACTCACCGTTACGCAACAGATTAAAGACATCCTCCGCACCATGACATATTTCCACCAATGGCGTCAGGCTCAAAAAGCTTGCACCGCCTTTTATGGTATGAAAACCACGAAAAACAGCATTTAGCAGGTCAGAGTCATTGGGACGCTGTTCCAACTCCACCAGTTGTTCGTTTAGTAGTTCGAGAATTTCTCCGGCTTCGACCAGAAAGTCCTGGAGAATCTCATCATCGGCATCAAATGACATAGAGTTACTGCAACCTTAAAAACCAAGACTGGACAATAAATCGTCCACTTCATCTTGACCAGACACTCGTCCACTATCGTCCAAACCAGGTACGGCCGGGCCTGTGGGAGTTATATCCGCATGCTCCGATTCATAGGTAGGAGCAGTGGTTTTTTGTCCAGCCACTTTTATTAGACCAACCAGATTGTTTTCTACATCTTCCACCAGATCGATAACCCGATGGATGATCTGACCGGTTAGATCCTGAAAACCTTGTGCCATCAGCACTTCATTCAGACCATTTTTGATCTCATCCACATTATTGCTTGATTGCGGCAAATACTCGGTGAGCTTAGTACTCAGGGCCCTGAACTCGTCAGCAGTCATTTCACGTCGCAATAGACGCTCCCATGATAATTGCACTTCGGAGACCCTATCACTGAGTTCTTCACACTTGGGAATAGCCCCCTCAACAGCGGTTAATGTGCGATTAGCGGCTTCATCCGTCATTGAGACAACATAACGCAGACGCTCTCTCGCATCAGGGATGTCTTTTTCTGCTAAATCGGATATGTGTGTATCCACATGGAAGCTGCTCAAAGAGTTATGCAACTCTCGCGTCAACTTGCCAATCTCTTGGTACAACAAGCTTTCACGAACCTTAGTCAGCTCATCTAAAAGCCCATGGGCTTCTTCGTTTGCCCCAGTCTCCAGCTTCTCAACTAGACTTTTGGCCAGCTCAAGAACTTCGCCACCCAGGACATTGTCAGTGGTCATATTATCTAAATCCCTCTGCTGAGGCTGGGTGTTTTAACCACCAACTCGCTCGAAAATCTTGTCTATCTTCTCTTTCAGCACCTGGGCCGTGAACGGCTTAACCACGTAGCCATTGACGCCTGCCTCGGCGGCCTCAATGATCTGTTCACGTTTTTGCTCGGCGGTTACCATTAATACCGGCAATTTTGCCAAACCAGGATCAGCACGTACTGCTTTCAACAGTTCTATACCGGGCATACCGGGCATATTCCAGTCTGTGATGAGGAAGTCATAACCACCCTTCTTCAGAATTGGAAGTGCAGTACTTCCATCATCCGCTTCATCGGTATTGTTAAAACCCAAATCACGAAGCAAGTTCTTGATAATGCGCCGCATTGTAGAAAAATCGTCCACAATGAGGATTTTCATTTCTTTATTCAAAGCAGCCTCCCTAACCGACTGTGTCTGAGGATAATATTCGCTAATACTAATAGTATAGTGAAGGAGTCCCGTTTCCTAGACCCCACAAGCTGTATCCGGTTAGATTGCAGTCTTATCCTAACCTTCCCAGCTTCTGTGCCTAGTCGTTCGTACAACAATTTACAAAGATTTAATATGTTTCAACTAGTTATTCCAATCTCTTCCCACCAACTCTAACACTATATTTCGGCAGTTCTTAGCCATTATTTAAATAATCTTCCAAACGGGCACGTAAACGTATATTTGCCTGGTTGTGGATCTGACAAATTCTTGACTCGCTAAGGCCAATTACATAGCCAATTTCGCGTAAATTGAACTCTTCTACATGATAAAGCGACAATACTATGCGCTCTCTCTCTGGTAAACCGGCTACGGATTCAGCCAAATTTTTGGCGATGTCCTCTTCCAGCAAATGATCGATGATACCTGGCCGCTGATCAGCCAGGGTATCACCCAACACCTCATCCCCGACCACAGGGTCTTCCAAACTAATAACTCTTTGTCCAGACGCAACTTGCAGCATCTGAAAATATTCATCAAGGGAGACGCCAATTCTTTCGGCAATCTCATCTGCACGGGCGTCACGCCCACGCTCTCTTTCTATCTCGCGAACGGCCATGGTGACCATTTTGGCCTTTCTTTGTACCGAACGAGGGGACCAGTCATTCTTGCGGATCTCGTCTAACATCGCACCACGGATGCGAATACCAGCATAAGTCTCAAAACTGGCATTGTGCCCTTCCTCGAAATTTCTGGATGCCTCCAATAGACCAATGAGCCCTGCTTGTACTAAATCATCTAACTGGATACTAGCCGGTAACCGAGTAGCCATATGATAGGCAATACGCTTTACCAGTGGGCTATATAGCTCAATTATGTCCCCCTCTTTCAGTGCGAAAACTTCCACACTGCCTCTTGCACTCATCTAGCGGGCTCCTGCCTCAAAAAAATTTTGTTGTAATAGTCTTTCTGCGAAAAATTCCAGGTGGCCACCACTTCTTGGTGTCGGCCACTTATCTGTTTTTATCACCAGTTCATGAAATGCGTGAGCTGCTGCACTATCCGGAAACAGACTAACAACAGGCGCCTGTCTTTGTACCGCTTTTTTTACCGCGGGGTCAAAAGGTACACAACCCATATAATCCAATTCTACGTACAAATAACGATCGGTTACCCTGGCAATCTTTTCATACAATTCACGTCCCTGGCTGGTATTGGCCACCATGTTTGCCAGAATACGGAAACGGTGTAATCCATGGTTCCGATTTAATAACTTAATCAATGCGTAAGCATCGGTAATAGAGGCTGGCTCATCGCATACCACCACCACGACCTCTTGTGAAGCCTTTGAAAAGGTAATAACACTGTCCGAAATCCCTGCAGAGGTATCCACAATCAGGGCATCCAGATTTTGATGCAACTCACTAAAGGCGCGTATGATACCAGCATGCTGGGTTGGTGTAAGATCAGCCATTACCTGGGCACCGGATGCTGCAGGCACCACCTTCAATCCTGAAGGTCCCTCCAGGAGGATGTCCTCCAACTGCATTTCACCATTAATAACATGCGAAAGATTGAATTTTGGACTCAAGCCCAGCATAACGTCTATATTTGCCAGGCCTAAATCTGCGTCCATAATCATTACATCTTTGCCTGCATCGATCATTGC
>JAOUJT010000313.1 GCA_029883105.1 Gammaproteobacteria bacterium | reverse complement strand
TATACAAGAGTATGCTAAGTTAACTCGTAAGGTCGATGTAGGGCTACGTGTTGGAGTTACTACTGAGAAGAATCGGCTAGTTATCCGCGAAGGCTACAAGACATACTTTATTGATAGAGGTATTCTTGGCTATACGGATACACGTATACCGATAACCTCAACAAATTCATTCAGTGACTTTCCGGAAGCGCTTATTGATAAAAAGATGGAGAAAGCCCTAAATTGGGCTTCTAAAAGTGAATACAAAGTAGATGAGGATTTTTATGACTTTATCCAGAAACTCTTGCATTTCGAAGATGATAGAGGCAAGGCAAAGTACTATCATGCTCTCAATGAGTATCGTAGTTATATTCTTGAACGTGGCGATGCCTATGAGCGGTTTAAGGCTATGGAGTGGCTTAGGAATGGGAACAAGTCTTTTTCAAACCACCCCTTCTTGGACCACAGGGCGCGTATCTATGAGAGAGGCCTCATCGGCCCGCAATCGGGAGAGACCTTTAGACCCTTTCTCAATACCGCCCATTCTCAAGCCTTCTCGCAGGAAGGTTTTTACAACCTGCAAGACCAGATTGGTGCTTTTCTAGGAGGCCTTTCTGATCGATTAGAGGGGAGACATAATTCGCTTACGGTTCTGGGACGCCAAAAGATAGCCCATGAGTGGCGGGATGAGCTGGTGAAAATCGGCCGCCACATGCTGCGTGGCAAGCCTGCAGACGTGCGTTCCATACTTGAATCACCATTTCTGGCGGCAATCGAGGGTGAAGAGCAAGGAAAAGCACTTAGATACGCTCTTGAAATGGCTAGGATAGATACCTTTTTAGGTGGAAAGTATGATAGTGTAAGTCTCAATAAGCTTAAGGGTTATCAAGTTTCAATGGCACTTGAGCAAGATGCCTCATCAAGTGGTGCTCAGATTATAGCACTCACAACCAAAAACAAGCAGCTAGCTGAGCTTTCCAACGTTGTGCCTACAAGTCAGAAACGTAGACTGTATGATGAGATAGCGGCTGCTACATTCAATGACCCTGTATTTAGACGGCTGAATGCGAAACTCGGATTAACTGAAAAAGATCTCCGGAAGGCCGCGAAGGCACAGAACATGGTTATCTTCTATGGTGCAGGGGAGCGTACAGGTGTACTAAATGTTGAAGCTAAACTTGCCAAGGCGCTAGGGCAGAAAGAAGGCGTACTTGTGGTAAAAGCTGCAGAACGTGACGCAGTATTATCAGAAATCTCTGCAAGGATGGCGAGATATCAGGATTTTGACCCTGTGCTATACGATGAGCTGAAAGCACTACGTGCCGATGTGAAGGCTGTGTTTGATAATGGTCTTGTACCTGGTGATGATATGCTTGAACAGCTGTACTTTTTAGATGTTAAGACAAAGGACTTTGTCGAGAAAATGACAAGGAACTACGGTAAAGTAGTAACGCCAACAGACTTTCAGACTATTGCAAGAATCATGTCAGAGAATCTAGCTACGCAGGTACCGATACTAAAGGACTTTACTAAGTATTTCGGCAGGTTAGCTGAAGACTTCGCTATCAACGCTAAACCATCAAAGAGTCATTTTGATGTTGCAGCATTTATTGAAAAGCAAGCACTCGGTGAGCAAAGTAGAAGACCGCCTGAACTTCTGAAGAGATTTTCTTTCTGGAAGCCAGACGGGGCTTTATCTAACCTCATATACGGTATTCGCTCAGCTAAGCTGCCAAAGTCTTGGACAAATATCCCGTGGGTTAATTTTGATGGCAAAATAATCGAGCAAAATTTCACACAAGTATTTGAACAGCGTCTTAACTATAAAGACGCTGACGGTAATTGGGTAACGAACATTTTGCAAGTGCCGCAAAAGACAGACCCAACGATGTGGGAAGAGATCATGAACAAGACAGGGACAATTAATGATATCGTCGATACTCAGAAGGCACGGACAGCCTTTGCCGTAAACGGAAACCACTCTAACGACGCTGTGATAGTGAAACAGTTTCATCTGTGGGGCGCTGACAAGGGTATTCAAACTTCCACAATTCATGATGCTTTCTTCACTAATGCTGAGGATGTTCTTAAGGCTAAAAGTGCATTACGTAGCATATACGCTGAATTAGCTGATAAAAATGTTATAAAAGATACACTTGACGAAATGCTTAAAAGAGGCTTCCCTCGGGAGCTTTATAATAAGTACATGAAAGAAGCCATAACTCTCGGATTAATTCCTGTTGTGGGTCAGTCCCGCGTAGGCGGAAGGCTTCTCACAGATAGCGACATTTTACTACCGGAGGACATCTTAGCGAAACTCCCTGAAGACTTTAAAAACAACCGTAGTTGGTATGGAATCGGTCTATAGCATTTCAGGAAGATTCCTTTGTATGAACCCTTTAAATTAATGACCTGGGTACCCTCCCTATACTATGATACAGAGTATGGTGTATGGGAGGTATTGCTCATAGTTAATAATCTAATATATAATAGAGTATTTAGAAATAATACTACTTAATATATACACTCTTTTTTAAATCCAAACCGTGTTTGGTAAACAATAGGACCGTGTCCTTGAGGAAATAGTATGTCTGGTGAAACTAATAAAGATGATAACAATAACCCAGCAAATAACGCCGATGGCGAAGCTGGGGATCCCAATGTTGGAAAAGAAGGGGGAGGTGCACAAAATGCAGATCCTGCCGGAAACCAAGATTCGGATGCGCTAACAAAGATGGTCGCTGAGAAGGTGGAGGCTGAGCTTGCAGAAATTAAGAGCAAACTCAACAATGCATACGCGACTCGTGATGAGGCCATTGCGAAGTTAGCAGAAAAAGAACAAGCAGAAGAAGAAAGCCGTTTGGAAAAATTGCGAGAAGAGGGCAAACACAAAGAAGCCTTTGACTTGGAGTTAACCAAAGAACGTGCCAAGAATGACGCACTATTGAAGCGAAATACAGAGTTAAGTAGAGATAACGTTGTACGTGAGTCTTTACGAGGCCTAGACTTTCGTAACGAGAAGGCAGCTGACGTAGCTTTTAAAGAAGTGATTAGCGAGCTTTCTCAAAATGAGAATGGTGAGTGGGTGCACAAGACAGGTGTTTCTGTTAGTGAATTTGTACAAGCTTTTTCGAAAGACGAAGTGCAATCATTTTTGTTTAAACCTAAGACATCTACAGGGGCAGGCTCTCAACAGGGTAATGGTAACCCTCCTGCCGATAAAAACTCTACGTCTCT
>JAOUJT010000311.1 GCA_029883105.1 Gammaproteobacteria bacterium | reverse complement strand
GTGGAATACCACGTCTCAGATCTGACAGAGGATATGTTAACGGCGTCGTGGGCCAGTGGAGGCTTCAATAAGGTCTTACTGGATCCGCCGCGTAGTGGAGCCTTTGAGGTATTGCCGCTGATAGCCAAACTGGGGCCGGAGCGTATTGTCTATGTCTCCTGTAACCCAGCAACCCTGGCCAGAGATGCTGGTGAATTGGTCCATCAGTTAGGATATCGACTGATGTCAGCGGGAATTATGGACATGTTCCCCCACACCGGCCATGTAGAATCTATAGCCATATTCGAAAAGAAGTGATATAAGTTAATAAACTTAGTAAGTTACAGATGAAACCTACTACAATTTCGAGGATTTAAGTACATGTACCGGTTGCAAGCAGGACTGTTTTTATTGCTGGCTGTTTTCTCAGTAAATACCAGCGCATTGAATCTAACGGATGGACATACCGGTCTCTACGCACTGCGTAGTGCCTACACTTTGCCACAAGGGGATTATTCCTATGGCCTATGGCTGAGTAGTCAGCAATATGCGGTTCCTGCCAGTAGTAGTCAACTGCTACTGAATGATCTCAGCATGAGTTTCCATCAGGGAGTAACCGATCAACTGGAAGTTGGTATGTATTTCCCGGCTCGTATGGGTGTTGCCAGTGGCAATTTCGATTTCCAGCACTTTGGCTTCTCAATCAAATACAAAACAGATGAGACTCCTGCGACCAAAGACGCCGTTTCCTTTACCCTCTACGGCGGCATACTGGCCACAGATCCAGCCACAGGTCTGGGCAGTGGTGAGTCGAATTATGGTATTTCTTTCGACTACAGTAATAAGGTCGGTGGCTCTATCATCCATTCGAATATTGGCATAGAGAATTCGGATGCCATTAGTATTACCGCACCATCTACGGCGACCTTTAGCCCCAGTAGTAAGATGTTCTGGCGCATGGGTGGAGAGATTGGCTATAGCGAAACCTCCAGCTTTAATATTGGTGTTGAACTTACCAGTGATCTAAGCGGCGGTGGTACAGCCACCACACTATTACCTTCCTACACCTATAATTCCACCGACCATCATCTGCGCTATACCTTAGGCTTGGGTTATAACCTGCAACCTACGGCCAATATGCCAAGCAGTTCTATATACATGGGTATGAACTACAATTTTGAGTCACCGAGCAAAAAAATGAGCCAGCTCGAACATCGCCTGGTTGAATTGGAAGGGATGCTAAATAATTTGACGACCTCTCAGTCCAGTCAGGATGCCTCGCTGGAAATGGTTGATGGTCGTTTAAACTATCTCTATGACACCGATGTTCCCATCTATAATGATCGTGTGGATAACATCGAAAAACAGATCGCGGAACTTAAGAAACGTCCTGTTGCCAAGGCTACTACGCCAAGGGTTATGAGTACGAAAGGTCAAACGAAATCTCTTAAGGTAGAAATTGTTAACCGTAGTGGCTCGAAAAAACTGGCAAAACGCATTAGCGAACGTCTTAAAAATAATGGCTATATAATCGTCCGCGTCATTGAAGGCAAGAAGAAGCTCAAGCGTAGCCATGTCTATTATCAAAATGGTTACGATAAACAGGCGGTGAGCCTAGGACATTCACTACCCAAAAACCAAATCATCGGTAAAGCCGCAGATCTGGCCTATGATGTGAACCTGCGTTTGGTTATCGGAGACGATTTGAAATAAATGGCGCTGGAAATAGAACGTAAATATTTAGTCATCAATGATGACTGGCGAAAGGGTGCCGATCAGGGCACCCTTTTTCGTCAGGGATATTTGCTCGGCAGCGAAGCCGCTTCGGTAAGGGTTCGTATCGAAGGTGATAAGGCCAATCTGAATATCAAAAGTGCCACGCTGGGGATACGTCGCAGTGAATATGAATATGCCATTCCGCTAGCTGATGCCGAAGAGTTGCTGAACAACCTATGTCAGCAACCCTTGATAGAAAAAGTACGCTATCTTGTCCATCACGCAGGGCATGAGTGGGAAGTGGATGTTTTCTCTGGTGACAACCTGGGGTTAATCGTTGCCGAAATAGAACTTATGCACGAGAATGAGGCCATAGATCTGCCTCACTGGGTAGGTCAGGAGGTGTCAAATGACCCTCGTTATTACAATGTCTGCCTGGTAAAAGCTCCCTATAAGCTGTGGCAGGAGACTGTCTGATGACTAGCCAGGAAGGTGGGCTCTACATCGAGATCAGCGTGACCTCGCAGCAACTGAACCTGTATCAAGCTTCGAAATCCATATTCCAGGCTTCGGTATCTAGCGCAATAAACGGCTGCGGTGAGTTGCAAAATAGTGGCTGTACCCCTCGGGGTTGGCATCAGATACGAGCCAAGATCGGTACCGCCTGCGCTGTTAACACCGTTTTTCGTGGGCGACGTCCAAGCGGCGAGATATACAACGAAGCATTAGCAAATCGCTATCCAGACAGAGACTGGATCCTTAGCCGAATACTTTGGTTGAGTGGCGAAGAGGTAGGACGCAATCGTTTGGGGCAGGTCGATACGATGAGGCGCTATATCTACCTACACGGAACACCTGACTCAGAACCGATGGGGGTGGCCCGATCTCATGGCTGTATACGTATGCGCAATACCGATATTATTGAATTGTATGATCTGATCCCGGTCCATACCCGGGTGTTGATAACGGAATAAATTTTGGAGGTAACGGTATGTCACTGGGTCCGGTGATGCTTGATATCGCATCAACACAGTTAAGCGATGATGAGCGAAATATCCTAAAGCACCCGTTAGTGGGTGGTGTGATTCTGTTTAGCCGTAATTACGATAGTCCGGATCAATTACAGGCACTGGCGAAAGAGATTCATTCCTTACGCCAACCTCAACTCCTCATTGCCGTCGATCATGAAGGCGGACGTGTACAGCGTTTTCGTGACGGATTTAGCATCTTACCTGCGGTACGAAAGATCGGTTCGAGCTACGACGGCGACAAAGCACTTGCTCGAAAAATGGCACGTGAACACGGCTGGTTAATGGCCAGTGAGTTACGAGCCATGGATGTGGATTTCAGCTTTGCCCCGGTACTGGATTTGGACTACAGCAGTAGTGAGATCATCGGTGATCGAGCATTTCACAGTGATCCAGAAATCGTTGCAGACCTGAGTTATCACTATATTGAAGGCATGCATGAGGCAGGTATGGCAGCGACCGGTAAACACTTCCCCGGTCACGGTTATGTCGCCGCCGACTCTCATGTGG
>JAOUJT010000310.1 GCA_029883105.1 Gammaproteobacteria bacterium | reverse complement strand
TTTTTTATAAAAAATACTTTCTCCTTTATATATACGAAAAGCGATAATAGAAAACAACTTTCTGAAATCTTGTGCAAACTCAATATTTTTACCGTTTGATGAATATTTATCAAAGAAGTCTAAAGCCTCTTTATATAGACCATGAATCTCCTCACTATATCTATCCAGATCTTGACTCAAAAGGCTATCCGTTTCTGCCTCTTTAAACAATACAGGATACAATTGTTCATCTTCTTTTTCTAAGTGCTGAAGCAATTCAGACTTGATTGACAGTAAAAGCTTCCGTCCTTCATCAGAGGAAATTCCATGCTTTTCTATCTGGCCAAAGACCCCAACAATTTTATCATGCTCATTTTTCAAATCAGATACCAAGGACGTCATAGTACTACTCCAACTTCTATAACTTAGGCTACAACTGCAAGTCTTAAAAACAATATCATTAGCATTGTAAGCTGTAGAAATTTATACAAATTGATCTATGTCATCATAAATATCACTATTAAGTACATTGAGGTCAGAACACAGATTCTGATCCCTGTCTCTTGCTCAGAGAGCCAAGGCTCTCTGAGCTGTAGTTTTTGTTTAGATACAGGCTTATTGGCTTGGGTGTTTACGGGTATACAGCCTTATCCAGGGGGCACTTCGGGACATATATGGGTACCCCATATAAGTCCCATATAGCCACGATGTTTGATCGCGCTTAGGAAAAACAATACAAGTCTATTAAAGAAAATAATATATTGTGACGACAAATACAATCTGACAATAAACAGATACAGATAAAACCAATAAATTACTTTTTGTGGTTTAATGTGAATTAAATGCCGGCATTGTTAATTCTGTATACTGCAGGTCAACATTAAAACCTCTTTGTTAAATCACTTCGAAACCTCTACCACTTCACCAAAGACCGCTCATACTGCTGCTGTACCCATGAAGTTTATCGAGGTCTTCCATGAAATACTTATTGAACATCCTGCTTTTGTTTACAGCATTATTTATCTCATCCACAGCAGTTGCTGAACACCGCACCTGCGGCACACCCCACACGGTAAATCTTGTGGCTGGTCAATCAATAGACTCCGGTAGTGTTACTGTATCCTACAGGGTCAGGTCTTGAATTTTGACTTTTTGTAGTTAGTCTAGATATGCAAAAGACAAGACCTGACTTTTAATCAATCTCATATGGTTAAAACAAAACCCGTCTTACGCCGACTTCTTGTAGAAGTGTATATTCTACTTCTTCTATCCTATCCGATTATTTTTCCACTATAAGCAATAGGCCCAATGCTTCCTGCATCTCTGCCAGGGTTAGAGGCTCCACCACACCTTTTGTATCCCAATGCCCACACACCAGGTCTTTCACCTCGGGTTGTTCGCTCGCCTGCAGACTGATAACGGTGGCGTACATCGACGCACTGGGGGCGGCATCTTCAATTATTCCCAGGCCGGCTCCTATACTCCCTCCGATGTGCAACTCGGACAACTCTGTACTTGCCAGTTTGATCGTATTACTACGACCATAATATTCATCCACCTCCACTATCTTGATAACTTTAAACCGGCCTGCGCGTACGGTATGACCCTGAGGTGCGACCTGATGCAAGCGGAACATGCAGTGGGGCTTGTAGATGTCCACCGTATTGTAGGATTTGAAAGTCACCACCTGTCCATGGGCAATGTAAACATACCCTCGGCCAGCGGGGATCTCCAGATCAGCCGTCAGATGCAATGTACTACCCAGGGGCAGAAGTTCCTTTATGGTTTTAGCCTCATGAGGAGGCAGCAGGCCACAGGAAGCCATTAGCATCATCAATAAAATCATAGACATCTTCATGGTGAACCTCCGTTTACTTGGATGGGTTGTATCTGTGCCACCTGCTACTCAAAAGGGTAAAGGGCTCAGGTTTTAAATTTTGATTTTCTGTTGTAAGTCTAGATATGCAAAAGACAATACCTAACCGTCTTAACCGCATAGTTCTGTTTAATACTATATTACGACGCGACAAACGGCGCCTTGTGTATCCAGGTTCGGTCATCCAACTGACTTACCATAAAACGAGCCAGATCTTCCAACATAACCTTACCTCCTGCCATATCCCGCTCATCGATTAACAACTCTCCACTACCTTTCTCATCGACCAGTACAGGTGCGCGAACCATAGACCAGTCAATATCCATACTTTGGCTTAAAACCTTATATTCCGCAGCCTTTGCATCGACCATAAACTTTACTAACATCAAGACAAAAAGGCGTACCATTCTACGTTTAAGACTGACATATTCTCCTGGAATGATTGAGGCAGCCCCGTTAATACTGACCAAACGTTTGATACCATGCTTTCGCATGGCATCAATAATATTTTGTGTCCCTTCCTTGAAAACTTTATATTGATTAGATGCCTTAATCCCTCCTGCAGCATTTAAAACGGCGTCACAACCATACAAAGCAGACTGCACGACAGCAGGATCTTCAATACTACCTACCACTACCTCGGATTGTTCGACTTCAAGCCCCAACTTAGCCGGATCCCGTACCAATAATCTGACCTCATAGCCCTTTTCCAGTGCCGCCCTTAATACATGACTCCCCACCTGACCTGTCGCACCTAATATCCCTACCTTCATGATCCAACCCTCCGGTCTATCACCCTGCAAGAACTATAGACGAGATATTCTTCATTGCAGAAGTCTGCACGCAGGAACTATAAATGTAATACCAGGACAGCTATGAAAAGATAGCCCCTTCCTGACACTGGTTAGTCAGGAAACCCATCAATCTCTGAACAATGACTCCCCGAAGATAGTGAGGACATCCACCAGTAGAAAAGTAATCTGGAGTATAGTTTATCCTGGGTGGTGCACTTCCCCTTGAATCTGCCAGTGTTATTTTGTATCAAATCGGGTTGTGGACGTCCCATATAACCACGATTTTTGATCGCGCTTAGGAAAAACAATACAAGTCTATTAAAGAAAACAATATATCGTGACGACAAATATAATCTGACAATAAACAGATACAGATAAAACCAATAAATTACTTTTTGTGGTTTAATGTGAATTAAAAGCCGGCATTGTTAATTCTGTATACTACAGGTCAACATTAAAACCTCTTTGTAAAATCACTTCAAAACCTCTACCACTTCACCAAAGACCGCTCATACTGCTGCTGTACCCATGAAGTTTATCGAGGTCTTCCATGAAATACTTACTGAACATCCTGCTTTTGTTTACAGCATT
>JAOUJT010000309.1 GCA_029883105.1 Gammaproteobacteria bacterium | reverse complement strand
TCCAGCTCTATCAATCTCTCGTCCACGGTGCCGTCCTCGGTTTATCGTCAGGGGAGGCAATGATAAGATCACGGCCACAATAACGCCACCTATGGAACGATAATGACCTACACCTATCAGGGCAATATTGCCAAGATGAAGACCGAGCTGAACGATAGCGTCGAATACCGACTGCCGGTGGGCAATGATATGGTGGAGATGAATGCCTTGCTCGGCAAGCAACTGCATATGCATTATCAGGGCGCGATCAACTGTATCCACTGCGGCCGTAAGACCAAGAAGAGCTTTAGCCAGGGCTTTTGTTACCCCTGCTTTACCTCGCTGGCCCAGTGTGACATGTGCATTATGAAGCCTGAGACCTGCCACTACGCCGCCGGCACCTGCCGTGAGCCGGAGTGGGCCGAACAGCACTGCATGCAGGATCACTACGTCTATCTGGCCAACTCCTCCGGACTAAAGGTCGGCATTACCCGTGGTACCCAGATCCCGACCCGCTGGATGGATCAGGGTGCCAGTCAGGCCATGCCCATCTTCCGTACCCGCGACCGCCTGCAGGCGGGACTGGTGGAGGTGCTCATCAAGGCCCACGCCAACGACCGCACCGACTGGCGCAAGATGCTCAAGGGTGAAGCAGAACCGATGGATCTGGGCGCCGAGCGTGATCGTCTGCATGCCGAGATCAGCAAAGAGCTGGGCGAACTGCTAGCGGAACATGGCACAGATGCCGCCACCTTCCTGCCGAATGAGCAGCAGATAGAGATCCGCTACCCGGTGCTGGAATACCCCACCAAGGTCAGCTCCTTCAACTTCGACAAGACCCCCGAGGTGGGTGGTACCCTGATGGGAATCAAGGGCCAGTACCTGATCCTCGACGGCGGCGTGATCAACATGCGCAAGTTCGGCGGCTACGAAGTCAGCCTGACGGTTTAGGATCTTTAACGCAGAGATACCTAGAACCGCTACGAGTTTCATCAGGTACTCCCTGAACAAGTTCTGGTCGCGCAGAGAACGCGAAGGCGCAGAGATGCAGAGAAAAAACAACGAAATTCATTGCGTCACATAAATTAGAGATAGCAAGATCAAACAACACAATATAAATGTTCATCCATCTCAATTAAACATTGCCGGAATATCTGTTTTGAGTAATAGGATCTTTCGCCCTTCTCCGTGTCTCTGCGCCTCCGCGAGCTCTGCGTTATTAACTCCGTCATTAATACGGGACTGATACTCATGATCCTGCATATCGACATGGACGCCTTTTATGCCTCGGTGGAAGAACTGGATAATCCTGAGCTAAAAGGCAGACCGGTGATCGTCGGTGGCTCACCACAGTCTCGCGGAGTGGTCTCGGCCGCCAACTACATCGCCCGTGGCTTTGGCGTGCATAGTGCCATGCCCACGGCGAATGCCCATCGTCTCTGTCCGCAAGGGGTATTCCTACCGGTACGTATGGCCCGCTACATAGAGATCTCGCAACAGATCCACGCCATCTTTCATCGTTATACCCCGCTCATCGAACCACTATCACTGGACGAGGCCTTTCTGGATGTTCGCGCTAGTGAGAGCCTGTTCGGCAGTGCCGAACAGATAGGCAAGAAGATACAGGATGAGATCGCCCATGAGTTAGGATTGGTGGCCTCGGTAGGCATTGCGCCGAATAAATTCCTCGCCAAGATCGCCTCGGATCTGGAAAAGCCCAATGGCTTTGTCATCGTTCGGTCAGAACAGGTACAGAGCTTCCTCGATCCTCTGCCCATCCGTCGCCTGTGGGGTGTTGGCAAGTCCTCGGCCCAACGCCTCCATTCACTGGGGCTCTATACCATCCAGGACATACGCGAGACCTCTGTGCAAGAACTTGAACGGGTATTGGGTAATCGCGGCGAATACCTTTGGCAGCTGGCACACGGCCGTGACAACCGCCCACTAGTGACCGATCGTGAAGTCAAATCCATTTCCCACGAAACCACCTTTAGCGAAGACATAGCGGATGAAGCCCTGCTCGTATCACAACTGCTGCATCTCACGGAGCAAGTGGCCTGGCGTCTGCGCCGTCATGGATTAAAGGGCAAGACCATACAATTGAAACTCCGCTACAGCGACTTTCGTTCCCTCACCCGCTCATTAACGCTAGACAGTCCCACGGATAATACCGACACACTCTGGCAGAATGTGGAACGATTGTTTATGCAGCGTATCCCCCGGCCACTGCCAGCAGTCAGGTTGATCGGTATTGGTGTCAGTAGCTTTGAACAACAGTATGAACCACAGCCTGATCTGTTTAGCGAGCAGGAAGAAGAAAACAATCCCGTTGTGGATCAATTAAGCGATGCCATACGTAAACGCTTTGGTAAGAGCGGGCTACAACGGGCTCGCGGATTAAAGCCTTCAGACAAATAAACAGACAAATAAACAGACAAATAAACAGACAAATAAACAGACAAATAAACAGACAAATAAACAGACAAATAAACAGACAAAAGATAAATCTATATAATAATAAGCATACACAAATAAAACAGCCCGTATATTTACATATAGATTCGACAATGCCGCTGTAGTATCTTCAGTAAACACTCATTCAGGGTAGTTAAATCGCTATGGCTGTAACAAACGCAGACAAACTCACCAACCCAAAAAGCCAGCTACATGTGCGTAAGGCGACCCATGCCGATGTCGCCGAGATCAGCGCCCTCACCGATCACGTCTATGCCGGTTCCGGTATGTCCGGACATTCCAAGGCATCGCTGCGCGGTACCCTGAACAATTTTTCTGACGGTCAGTTTGTTGTTACCGTCAATGACAAGATCGTCGGTTTTTGTGCCACCTTTATCATCAGTGAACGCATTGCCCTCAAGCCCCATAACTGGACCGAGATTACCGGTAATGGCTATGCCTCACGCCATAATCCCAAGGGCGACTGGCTCTATGGTATGGAGGTCTGTGTCGACCCCGACTATCGCGGTTACCGTCTGGGTCAACGCTTGTATAAAGAACGTAAACAACTGTGTCAGGATCTGGGGCTCAAGGGGATTATCTTTGGCGGCCGACTTCCCAGTCTCGCCCGGCGGATAAAAAAATTTGCTAGCGTTGAGGACTATATCGAACAGGTACAACAAAAAAAGGTCCGCGATCCGGTCCTCTCTTTTCAGTTGCATAACGATTTTGAGATAGTAGGCCTATTAAAAGACTACCTGCCCGAAGATAAGCCATCCATGGGTTATGCGGTACATCTGGTATGGAA
>JAOUJT010000308.1 GCA_029883105.1 Gammaproteobacteria bacterium | reverse complement strand
CTAATTTCTGCTGAATAGAGAAGGGTGCTTGACAGATGCTTGTCAGCACCCTAAAATTCGCCGTCTTGTGCAGACCGGTCCGCCGTTCTGCCGTTATTTTTGGGTTGGAGTATTTTCATGTCAACAACCAATCAGCTGGTTCGTAAACCACGCGTACGAAAGGTTAACAAGTCCAACGTGCCTGCGCTGGAGGCCTGTCCTCAAAAGCGCGGCGTATGCACTCGTGTGTACACCACGACACCTAAGAAGCCTAACTCAGCGCTTCGTAAGGTAGCTCGTGTTCGACTGACAAACGGTTTTGAAGTGACTTCCTACATTGGTGGTGAAGGTCACAACCTCCAGGAACACTCAGTTGTACTGATTCGTGGTGGTCGTGTTAAGGATTTGCCTGGTGTGCGTTATCACACTGTTCGTGGCTCCCTGGATACCGCCGGTGTCAATGATCGTAAGAAGGGCCGTTCTAAATACGGCGCCAAGCGACCTAAGTCCTAAGGGACTGAATACAGGATTTTGAGAAATGGCTAGAAGACGAGTTGCTGCCAAGCGAGAAGTAATACCGGATCCCAAGTTTGGGGATAAGACGCTTGCCAAGTTTATTAATATGGTAATGCAGAGCGGTAAGAAGTCCGTTGCTGAGAAGATCGTATACGGCGCCCTGGACATGATTAACGAAAAGGGTAAAGGCGAGCCGTTGGAAGTGTTTACTAAGGCACTACAGAATATTCGCCCTTCGGTTGAAGTTAAGTCTCGCCGAGTTGGTGGTGCGACCTATCAGGTGCCTATCGAAGTTCGTAATGATCGTGGTGTTGCCCTGGCTATGCGCTGGTTGGTAGATATATCACGTAAGCGTGGCGAGAAGACCATGGGTCATCGTCTGGCGGGTGAGATTCTGGATGCCTATGAAAGCAAGGGCACCGCAGTGAAGAAGCGTGAAGATACTCACCGTATGGCTGAGGCAAACAAGGCCTTCGCTCATTACCGTTGGTAGTAGCTAAATAACAGAGAGGCTTGGTTGTGGCGCGCAGTACACCTATAGAGCGGTATCGCAATATTGGTATTGCAGCGCACATTGATGCGGGTAAAACCACCACAACCGAGCGCATTCTCTTTTACACCGGCATTTCACACAAGATTGGTGAGGTGCATGACGGTGCTGCCACCATGGACTGGATGGAGCAGGAGCAGGAACGTGGTATTACCATAACCTCTGCTGCGACCACCTGTTTTTGGAAGGGCATGGATAAACAGTATCCGGAGCATCGTATCAATATTATCGATACGCCCGGACACGTGGATTTTACCATCGAAGTGGAACGCTCCATGCGAGTGCTCGATGGCGCGGTAGCCGTATTTTGTGCTGTGGGTGGAGTACAGCCACAGTCTGAAACCGTTTGGCGTCAGGCAAACAAGTACAGCGTTCCGCGAATGGTCTTCATCAACAAGATGGACCGTCAAGGCGCCGATTTCCTGCGTGTAGTAGGACAGATTAAGGAACGTTTGGGCTCAACCCCCGTTCCGGTGCAGCTGAATATAGGCGCCGAAGAGAATTTCGAAGGTGTCGTAGATTTGATTCGTATGCAAGCCATATATTGGAGCGATTCTGATATGGGCGCTAGCTACGAGAGTAAGCCCATCCCTGCTGAGTTGCAGGAGCAAGCTGCTGAATTACGTGAACAAATGATCGAGGCTGCGGCCGAGGCCAATGAAGAGCTGATGGAGAGGTACCTGGAAGAGGGTGAACTCTCCGCAGACGACATTAAGGCCGGTCTGCGCCAACGGACCCTGGCGATGGAGATCGTTCCAGCCTTGTGTGGTTCGGCCTTTAAAAATAAAGGTGTGCAAGCGATGTTGGATGCGGTGGTGGATTATATGCCAGCCCCAACAGACGTTCTGGCTATCAAGGGTGTCAACGAAGACGAGTCCGAAGGTGAACGACATGCCTCCGATGACGAACCCTTCGCAGCTCTGGCCTTTAAGATTGCCACAGACCCGTTCATGGGTACGTTGACATTCTTCCGGGTTTACTCCGGTACTGTTAGTACGGGTGATTCGGTTTACAACCCGATCAAGGGTAAAAAAGAACGAATCGGCCGTATGGTGCAGATGCATGCCAACAGTCGTGAAGAGCTTAAAATGGTTTGCGCGGGTGATATCGCTGCAGCTGTGGGTTTAAAGGATGTCACCACAGGTGAAACCCTCTGTGACCAGGATAATGTGATTACCCTGGAGCGGATGGACTTCCCTGAACCGGTTATTTCCGTAGCGATAGAGCCGAGAACGCAGGTGGATCAGGAAAAGATGGGCTTGGCCCTGTCTAAGCTGGCCCAGGAAGATCCTTCGTTTCGTGTACATACCGATGAAGAGACGGGTCAAACCATCATCTCCGGTATGGGTGAACTCCATTTGGAGATCATTGTTGATCGCATGAAGCGCGAATTTAAGGTCGAAGCCAATGTGGGAGCCCCACAAGTGGCTTATCGTGAGGCGATACGCCAAACGGTAGAGATTGAAGGCAAGTTTGTACGTCAGTCAGGTGGACGAGGTCAATACGGTCATGTGTGGCTGAGGCTTGAACCATTAGAAGCCGGTGCTGGTTACGAATTTGTTAATGAAATTGCTGGTGGTGCGGTTCCGAGAGAGTTCATACCAGCGGTCGATAAGGGTGTGCAAGGAGCGATGGATAACGGGGTTATCGCCGGTTATCCACTTGTTGATATTAAGTGCACGCTTTTTGACGGTTCGTATCACGATGTTGACTCGTCAGAAATGGCGTTCAAGATCGCGGGTTCCATGGCATTGAAGGATGGCGTCAGGTTGGCGAATCCAGCTTTGCTGGAGCCCGTAATGAAGGTGGAAGTGACCACGCCCGATGAGTATATGGGCGACGTAATTGGTGACTTAAATAGTCGCCGCGGTATCGTAGTCGGTATGGAAGATGGTCCTTCTGGTAAGCAGATCAATGCATCGGTCCCGCTTGCCCAAATGTTTGGTTATGCTACAAGCCTGCGTTCTATGTCGCAGGGACGTGCCACATACTCGATGGAATTCGAACGGTATGCAGAGGCACCCAAGAATGTAGCGGACGCCATCATTAAAAAAGTGTCTTAACAGGTTATTAAAGATTTTTGCTAAGAGGTAGCAGCCGTGTCTAAGGAAAAGTTTGTACGTAGTAAACCGCATCTAAACGTAGGCACCATCGGTCACGTTGACCATGGTAAGACCACCCTGACTGCAGCCATCACAAAGTGTATGGCGGAGAAGTTCGGTGGTGAGTT
>JAOUJT010000307.1 GCA_029883105.1 Gammaproteobacteria bacterium | reverse complement strand
CCATCTATGCGGCCTTCCTTTTCAGCCTGGGCCTTACGGCCACTCTAATCCTGCTCGCTCTAAACCAGACTGACAGTAACTACCTCGCACTCTTCACCCTCTTCTATACCTTGGGCCTGTGGTTCAGTGCACGAACTAACTACCGACGTAACCTCTCTAACCTGGTACTCGCGCAGGAAAAACTGGCTCTGGTAGAATCTTTGCAGCTCACCAACAAACAATTACTCCGCCAGGTAAATGAAACTCAAAATGCCGAACAAAATGCACGTGAAGCTGAAGGTCGATTTCGCACCCTGGCCAATGCCACCAGTGAAGGTGTGGTGTTGTATGAGAATGGCCGCATCATTGACTGCAATGAAAACATCACCACAATGTTAGGCTACACCCGGGCAGAATTACTAGATAAGAATATCGAACATTTATTTACGCAAACAGATCGATTTCTTGTTCTCGATCTATTAAGCCATAATGATGGCATTCCCTACGAGCTTAGGTGTGAGGACAAGGAAGGAAATAACTTTCCTGTCGAGTTGGTGAAACGTAAACTACCTCTGCACGACAGAAACCTCTATGTATTCGCTTTGCGTGATATCTCTGAACTTAAATATATGTCAGAGATTAAAGATCAATTCATTTCTACCGTCAGCCATGAGCTGCGTACACCCATCACCTCTATCCATGCTTCTCTGGCCTTGGCCTTAGGTGGTGTTGCGGGTGATATTCCTGAAAAACTACAATCTTTACTCAGCATCGCACATCAGAATAGCGAACGCCTTAACCTGCTTATAAATGATCTGCTGGACATACAGAAACTGGAGATTGGAAAGTTACATTTTAACTATGAAACAGTGGATGTTACCGATGTTCTGAAACATAGCATAGAGCTAAATTCTGCCTATTTTAACAAGCACCACATCAAGGTTGTCCTACAGGATATTGATCAGAAACTATTTATACATGTTGACCGCGATCGATTTATTCAGGTTTTAACCAATCTGTTATCCAATGCCGCAAAATTTTCACCCGCTGACAGTGAAGTCAGCATAAGCCTGTCACTGCAAACTGAACTCTTGCAAATTCATATCCATGATCAGGGGCCGGGCATTCCGCCAGAGTTTCAAGAAAAGATCTTCCAACGCTTTTCCCAAGCGGATGCATCCAACACACGAGTCCACGGCGGCAGTGGTCTGGGGCTATATATCAGCAAGAAAATACTGCATGAGATGAAAAGTGATATCGACTTTCGCAGCACGGCAGGGGAAGGAACAACCTTTACAATCACCCTACCGGTGACAACAAAATAATTTACAACTTTTTTTCAATGTTAGCAGAAAAGCAAAGTCTGATTTAAAGTTATACTGCGACATCTTATTAGTGGTACCGCATAGCCATGAAACAACACCGCCTAGATTTTATAACCATTAATGAATATGAAACCGGTATCATTGAGGCCATCGTCGATGACGGCGAGGATATTGGTGCGGAAAAACTCTTGCTCTTTATTGAGTTTTTAAACAACCTGCCCAGCCAACCCTCTGCTCTGCTGATAGATCGTATCAACAACTACTCTATGGGCTTCAGTGCTTTTACCGTGCTTGGCAAGAACAAGGTGATCAAAATGATTGCGGTGGTGAATCATGGCAAACGTAACCAGATCATCTCCACCGACTTGTGGCCCAAGTTCCTCAACATTGCCTTCTTTAATGATCGTGATAGCGCCATCCACTGGCTGAATAATCGACTGGCATTCTCGGCCTTAAAGTAAGCGCTCACTTAACCAGCGGGCTATATCCTTAATCTCCTCTACGCAGACTGAATGCTCCATGGCATACTCCTGCCACGACACCGTATAGTCCAGATCCTTCAGGACCCGTCGGGTCTGAATCCCCAGGCGATACGGCACGATGGGGTCCTGCTTGCCATGCGCAAGTAACACCGGTGTCTTGCGATTGGCTTCTGTCGCCTCTCGCTCCAGTTTATCTTCCAGGGGCAGATAGCTGGACAAGGCCATAATACCCGCAAGGCTTTCCTCGTAGCGTAAACCCACATGTAAGGCGATGGCCCCACCCTGCGAAAAGCCAGCGATGACGATACGTTCTGCGGCGATTCCCTCTGACTGTTGTGCCTGGATAAGTCCACTGATCTGCTCGGCAGAACGCCGTATTCCCGCCTCATCCTGTGTCGCAGCAATCTCCATCGAGAGAATGTCGTACCAGGCTCGCATCACATAGCCCTGATTGATGGTCACCGGCATTAACGGCGCGTGGGGAAAAACAAAGCGTATGCTGTGCCCTGTAGGCAGACCCAGCTCGGGAACAATGGCCTCAAAGTCATGGCCATCGGCCCCCAGGCCATGTAACCAGATCACACAAGCTGTAGCCGTTGTATGCGGCTCGATAACGATCTTTTCCAGTGACTCACTCATGCACAAAACTCAATGGTCTCACCGGCCTGCTCAGTACAACACTGATTGAGCACGCTGTAGAACTCGGCACCATCCGTATCCCGTAGCCACTGACCGCTTGCCTCGTCCAGGTCAAAGTGGAAGCCCCCACTGCGTGCCGCCAGCCATAGTTGACGAACCGGAGTCTGGCGATTCATGATCACCTGACTGTTGTTCACCTCAAATATGATGGTTAATACACCGCCGGAGGTCTCGTAATCGATATCTCCATCGGTATCGAAGCCATCTATCTGCTCCTCCAGATGGATCAGAAAGTCATCGATCATTTGATTAAACTGGCTCTCGCCCATTTCGGCCATGTGCGTACCCCGCAGAAATTATTTGAGGAAGAAGTGTAAAGGATCTAAGAGTGAAAGGTAAAAGAGAGTTGTTTTATCAAGCTAGATTGTAAGGATACTCAACAAACTGATATAAGCATATTCCCGCCATTCAATACGGGTTGCGCTGTTGCCTACCGAGACCGTTTTGGCCATCCCTGGCCAGGGATCATGTATTCGGTTGGATTTGGGCGTGAGACCTACCAATAACCTTCCCGGCCCTCCATTGCCTCCAGGGTATACGTGCATCCATGCACAAAAAAAGGGCCGCAAAAAGCGGCCCTAAGCTTGGTGTATTGACATAAAGGAATGCCAACAATCAACGAACTGAGATGAACTTAACGTACGCTGGTAGTAGCGGAATCCTTCTCGCCCTTATTGTCTACCCAGCTGATGGTGACCTTGTCACCGGCCTTGCCGTTGTACTTGAATGACAGGTAGGGGTTTTTTGAAACCGCACCACCCCATTCTGCAACCAGTACCTGCTTGCCATTGGCTGAAGCAGTGACTTCCTGGATGAAGTGG
>JAOUJT010000306.1 GCA_029883105.1 Gammaproteobacteria bacterium | reverse complement strand
CCGTCACACATAGCCTGGGTGCGTAACACCTGCCAACGTTGCGGTCCCACCAGAGGGATCAGTTTATCGCCGCCGTGCTCACCATCCAGATATTCACACACCACCGGTGAATCAAAGATCACAAGGCCATCTGTGGTGATCAGGGTCGGCACTTTAGACAGAGGATTATTGGCCAGCAGGGCCTCATTCGGTTCCCAGGGATTGGTGGGGATACGCTCAATGCTCGCATCCAGCCCGCACTCCATGGCAAAGACATTGACCTTACGCACATAGGGCGAGGTGGGTGAATAGTGAAGTTGCATGACGGTTCCCCTGGATTCAGATTATTTTATCGAACGGACAGCATAGAGCTTAAACTCATAACCGTCATGTTCAAAGCATCGGCAAATAATGATGCGCAACAAAGCGGTTCCAACCCTTCTTGCTCTTCGACTCCACCACCCAGTGAAACCCAGCGGTTTCGTCCGGCCAGTAGGCCATACGCGCAAGCCCTGCCTCCATCTGTGCCTCAAAACCGATGGCCAGCGGATGTAGATCCCTTACCTCCGCCAACACACCGTGGGAATTTTTACCATCCGAGGTAAACGACCAGAACTTGATCTGCTTGTCCTTATCCACCCCGATCATGGAGATCTCATCATAGGACTTGTCACTACCGATCTGCCAGTTCGCTTCCAGCCGTACGTACTTGCCATCCAGTACCCTGGAAAAATTTCGCGTACAAATAACCTTACCCAGATCGGATTTCGTCTCTACCCGCCACTGACCTAACAGCGGTGCAAGGATACCCAGCTTTCCGCGGCCTTTTTTCCAGCTCATCATCTTACTAAAACGCCTGCAAGCGACTCATCAACCCCAGGCTATGGTGCAGTCTTTTCTCACACACAGGACAAAGACCATAGGTCGGTTCAACATTGGAATTTAGCAGGGAGTCGTATCTATTTTCGTACCAAAGGTCGGCACCGAAGCGGGCCTTTTCGCAAGCGATACAGACACATAAGCTGTCGCTTGACGTTGGTGGCTGTAGTTTATCTATACTCATAGCAACATTCCTGTTTCGTCCCTGGTGCTCCTGCACCGCATTATCCATAAAGCATTACATGACTTATATAACAGCACTCTTTGTCTTTTCCCTCACGGGTTCCCTGCCATAAACTCGTTTCAAACAATCCGGGCATACCCCATGCGAGATCATGACCTCCGAGCTTTTTAACTCTTCCGGTAGTTGGCCCCACTGGCCAGAATTATTTCGATAATCTTTACAACACATACAAAGACAGATGAGTCGATTTCTCGGTTCCGCTTTATTCATGTTCTGCACAGGGCCACCCCTATTCCATACGACTAAAAAAAAGATATAAAAAAGGCGACACAAGGCCGCCTTCGAACTCTCACGAGAAGAGCAGACCACCCGTTACAACCAGTGGGCCTGAGGTTTCTTTTTTTTGAAATCCAGTCTCTTCACTACTACAGATCAGGCGTTGCTATAAATCGTTTCTCCAATACATCCGACTGTGTTTCATCTGTTTTTTGTTCTTATCTTGCTTCTAGCTTTTCTATGCTCTCAGACTCGCTCCGTCATTAAGAGCAAGTGAGGGATTCGCAGACAAGGCGCGGTGCTTGTCGTGGCGCGCAGCGTACAGCTAGTACGTGAGCACACACGGCAAGTTCTGTAACGCCGTATGCGGATTCCTCGCGCCGCTATTTAGCCGCACTTGCTATCGGCGCAGTTAAGACAAGTCATGCAGCCGTCCATGAGTACAACCGCCTGCGTACTACATTTGGCACACAACTGCGCCCCAGGTGGAAAATCACCCTCACTCTCAACGTCGGCCTCACTGGCCTGGCTGACGCTCTCTTCATACTGCGCACGCTTCTCGGCCACCAGGGCCTTCTGGTGCTCGTCCATGCCTTCGTCCTGCAGCATACCAATGTTACGCAGATGGGATTCGATGGCATCGCCGATCTCGGCCACCAGCGAAGGCATGTACTTACCGCCACGCTTGAAGTAACCACCCTTGGGATCGAAGACCGAACGCAGCTCTTCCACCAGGAAGGTTACATCGCCACCCTTACGGAATACCGCAGAGATGATTCGCGTCAGCGCCACGATCCACTGGAAGTGATCCATGTTCTTGGAGTTGATAAAGATCTCGAAGGGACGACGGTGTTCGTGACCGGTGCCCTTGTTCAAGACGATATCGTTGATCGTCACATACAGTGAATGCTCCGACAGCGGGGTCTTGATCTTGTAGGTCGCACCCACCAGCTCTTCCGGACGCTCCAGTGCCTCGTGCATCTGCACCACATTGGATTCATCGTCTACCGCAGCAACCGCCGTAGACTCCACCTTCGGTGCATCTTCTTCCTCTTTCACCACCGCATAACCGGTGATCGCCTTGTCTATCTTAATCGCCATGTCTTTCTCTCCCGTGATTCGGTCTTTCCTTTCCGAATCCAATGCTTCAATTCAATAATTCTTTTTTTAATCTAATTACTAAGTGTTTTAACCAAGCAGGCTCATTACCTTATCTGATCCTTGAGGCAGCCACGTGTGCTGAGACAAGGCAAAGATGTTTTCGGGCAGCGCAGCATACAAGTAGTATGTGAGCATGAACGGAAACAGCTTTAACGCCGTATCAGTGCACGTGGCAAACTCAAGTTAGAACTTGCCGTAATAGCCTTCTTTCAGTGCATCATACAGATTCGCTGCACTATGTATCTCACCATCATACTCAATCTCTTCGTTCCCCTTGGCCTCAATCTGAGTGCCATCTTCCAGGGTAAAGCGGTAGATGGTGTTCTCCAGATCTTTCTCTTTCACCAGCACACCCTGGAAGGCCTCGGGATTGAAACGGAAAGTGGTACAGCCCTTCAATCCTTCCTCATAGGCATACAGGTAGATGTCCTTGAACTTCTCATAGTCGTAGTCTGTAGGCACGTTGGCAGTCTTGGAGATCGACGAATCGATCCAGTGCTGTGCCGCCGCCTGTACATCCACGTGTTCGGTGGGCGAAATATCGTCGGCACTGATGAAGTAGTCGGGCAGCTGCTTCGACTCTTCCTCGGCATAGGGCATCGCCTCCTTGTTGATCAGCTCCTTGTAGGCCAGCAGTTCAAAGGAGAAGACATCGACCTTCTCCTTGCTCTTCTTGCCTTCACGTATCACGTTACGCGCATAGTGGTGAGCGAAGCTGGGCTCGATACCGTTACTGGCGTTATTGGCCAGTGATAGAGAAATAGTACCGGTGGGCGCAATCGAGCTGTGATGGGTAAAGCGAGTACCCACTTCGGCCACCTCCGCCACCA
>JAOUJT010000305.1 GCA_029883105.1 Gammaproteobacteria bacterium | reverse complement strand
GGCCAGTAATGCACCATTACAGGCACTGGCCCTGTCAGAAAATGACAAACTGCAACTTCGCAATATCATGCTCGACGATCTGGAAAAGATGAGTACTCAACAGGATGCCGATGTACTGGCCATTGCCAAACGCTGGTCAGAACAGGAACTGGCAGATGTTATTCACTGGTTGCAGAGCTGGTTTCAGGACATACTACGTCTTAAGATCAGCGATATACCTCCGCTGCTAAGTAACCCCGATGTTCAGGGACGTTTGCAGCAATTGGCTACAGCTCTTAGCTGGGAGTCACTCTATGCACATATGGATCGTTTGACGGAGATGAAAAGGAAGATAAATGGTTCCCTTAATCCGCAATTGATGATGGAAGATTTTTTACTCTCCTGGACAAGAAGCAATCTTAGCGGAAGATGATCGGTTTACTGCTGAAAGCTTGGTGTAATTATGCGTAAAAATATAATTAATCTTACTCTGCCAGACAAACAGGCGCTCTATGATGCCTATATGCCTAGCATCAAAAATGGCGCGATCTTTGTCACCACAGATAAACCCTATCAACTGGGTGATGAGGTTTTTTTACTTTTAAGCCTGATGGAAGAGGATGAAAAACTCGCTGTCGCGGGCAATGTTATCTGGCTCACACCCACAGATGCCAATAACAATAAAGCCGCAGGCATTGGTATCCAATTCAGTGAGAGTGATAAAGGATCGACAAGAAAAAAGATAGAGACCTATCTTGCGACCGAACTCAATTCAGAAAAGATCACCCTAACCATGTAAGCCTCTTTACGGTAGTGATTTTATAAGTCAGGCGCAGCATCAGGCTTCCATCCCATGGGCATAGCACTAACTATCAGACCATAGATAAGGGTCATAAAGACGGCTAAATAGACTGCGCCAAGATAACAATAATGATAAAATCTGCTGTGTTTTCCATGAATAACTGATATGACGATGCTGATAGATTCCCACTGCCATTTAGACCGATTAGACCTGACAAATACCAAAAACGGACTGGATGATGTTATCGCTCAGGCCGCAGAACTGGGCGTCGAGAAGATGTTATGTGTCTCTATCGATATGGAGAATGTCCATGAGGTGAAACGTCTGGCCAGCGTCTACGAGAATGTCTATGCCTCCGTAGGAACACATCCCACCGCCGAAGAAGAGAATGAACCTAGCGTGGAGCATTTACTGGAGCTGGCCAATGATCCCAAGGTAATTGCCATAGGTGAGACCGGTCTGGATTATTTCCACTGCGAGGGAGACATGAGCTGGCAGCATGATCGCTTTCGTCGACACATCGATGCATCCAGGCAAACAGGTAAACCCCTTATCATCCATACTCGCGATGCCAAGGAAGATACCATTCGTATTATGCGTGAAGAGGGTGCAGAACAGGCTCGAGGGGTTATGCATTGCTTTGTGGAGGATATGGACACCGCAGAGAAGGCGATGGCAATGGGTTTTTACATCTCCTTCTCCGGCATAGTCACCTTTAACAGTGCCAAAGCGCTGCAAGAGGTAGCGAAGCAAGTACCACTGGAACGTCTGTTGGTAGAAACCGATTCTCCGTATCTCACCCCGGTGCCGTATCGGGGCAGGCCAAATTATCCTGGCTACACTCGTTACGTGGCAGAATTTGTTGCCAAACTGAGGAATACCAGTCTGGACGAAATAGCCGAGGCCAGCAGTCGCAACTTTTTCGAACTGTTCACCCATGCGTAATTGACTTCGACATTGGCAAAGAAGTGACTGGTGCGAGTAGAACAACTACTATTTCAATAGATTCCGATTAATACAAGGGAATAGTATGGCCATGTTGCGCATCACTACAGGCATATTTGTCGTCCTGGTATATTCAGTTTGTTCCTTCGCTCATGCCTCAGATCTCTATTTTATTGATGCACACAGTCAGGTCGATGAAAATATGACGATCGATCGTGTCATACAATCTATGGACGAAGCTGGTGTAAAAAGAAGCATCCTTGCTGCTCGTGGTAGGAAGACTAATCGTGAGATACTAGACTGGGCCGCCCAGCATCCGCAACGGATTATCGCCTCGATCCGAACCAAGGGCGGTGCCTATATGAATAACCGTCCACGATATTATGAAAAGATTAAACGCCAGGCTGAAGGTGGACGCTTTGCAGCCATGGCAGAATTACTGCTATATCACGCAGCTAAAGGTGATTTCGCTCCAGAGGTTATTGTTCAGCCTGATGATGAGCGAGTCACTGCTGCATTGAACGCGATTAGAGATCAGGCTTGGCCATTGGTCTTGCATATAGAGTTTGCTGCCTTATCCAGCTCCAGAAAAAAAAACTATTGGGAAAAACTGGAAACACTGTTACGGCAACATCCACAACAGCCCTTTGCCCTGATTCATATGGGCCAGTTAGCTTCTGAAGAAGTCAAAACATTCATTAATAATCACCCAAATATTTACTTCCTCACCTCACACAGCAATACCATAGCAGTGAACCGTTCGAAACAACCCTGGGTGAACATGTTTGATGGAGAAGCACTTGCGCCGAACTGGCGAGACCTTGTCATCACACATCCAGACCGATTTATCTTTGCAGTTGATAATGTATTTAAAGTCCATTGGAGAAAAGGCTATACACAACAGCTAATATTATGGAGAAAAGCACTATCCAGATTGCCAGATGAAGTGGCTCATGCTGTTGCCCATGGCAATGCTGAGAGATTATGGGCGTTAGAATAAAGTGTCAACCACCTACAGTGTTAGTGCTGCGTTCACAGCAGTACTCAGGTTTTTTCTGCTTGTATAAAAGTGAGGAGAAAAGCGAATACCCCCACCACGGTAGGCGCACATGATGCCTGCTTGCATCAATCTTTTGTATAAACCATCGGAATCCTTTTCCCTGTGCTTGAAGGTCACGATACCGGCCAGACGTTCTGCGTGAGTATTGGTGATAGTGTGCAACTCTTCATGCTGAGAGATCAGCGTTAACAAATGTTGACTGTTGTCCATAACACGTCGCTCTATCTCTTGTATTCCAATATTCAGCAACAGTGCCGTACTGGCCTGTAGGGCGTGAATGGCAAGCATGTTGGGGCTGCCACATTCAAAACGTCTTCCGCTGTCTGCTACGGTCCAGTCCTTCGAATCAAAATTCAAATAATCCTCGGTCATATGCCAGCCAAATTGGTGTAACTGCAATGTCTCGCGAAGTTCTGCGCGTACATAGAAAAGGGCAAGACCTTCTGGCCCTAACATCCATTTATGACCATCAGCCATAGCAAAGTCTATATGGCAGGCTTGAACGTCGAACTGAAGTGCACCAATGCTTTGTATGGCATCCA
>JAOUJT010000304.1 GCA_029883105.1 Gammaproteobacteria bacterium | reverse complement strand
GATTATTGGTGGTATCGGCCTCTCCCCCATAGAGCTCTTTTTCATGTTGGTCCATGCGTAGCAACGCCCCCCATCCACCGGGGCCGGGATTGCCTTTGCAGGCACCATCTGTATAGATTTCGATCACTTGAGACACGGACTTGTTCCTTAACACTTCAGGTTTCGATAGCGCGAATGATACACGCCTATGGCGGACTAAGGCCAACTCCGAACACACTGGATGGGCGACTCCGTTGTCGCAGTGGGGTAACAACCTGCATCCGCTTGCGCGCCAAAATCATATAGCCCGCTGATGAGAATGGCAGGTAACGATTGCCCGGAACATCCATCCAACTGGTCTTGTTTAAGACTCCGGGATGGTTAATCGGTGGGCGAAAGAAAAAATTTCTTTTTTCGCATAGCTCTAAACCCAGTAAGGCCAACCAGTCATTCAGGCGTCCGCTACGGTAATAGTGTCCACGCCAGGGGTAGCCCTGGCGCACACATTTTAGCCAGCGCCAGGGTTGCCAGTAACTCCAGGGATTGAAGGCAAAGATCAGCAGGTGTCCATCCCGAATCAGGCAGCGATCCACTTCACGCAGGATGGCATGTGGATTCACACTGTACTCCAGCACATGTGGCAGAACGATCAGATCCAACGATTCGGAGGCAAACGGTAAGGCTTCCGCATAACTATATAGAGAAGCATTACCATCATGAGAGCCGGTGATGGCCATATGGACGTGGTGCTTGATTGACGAGGAAGCAAAATTGTCCGTTGTAAATCGGGTTCCCAGTTGCAGGCTGTGCAGACCAAACAGGGTGGGTAATACCTCATTCAATTGTGCACACTCCTCCTCTAGCAAGGCCTGACCCAAGGCAGAGTCGTGCCAGAATTTGTCATGCTCAAGCGATGTGTACATAATTATGTTCTTAGTAATGAGGATTTCACCAGCTACAGATTTGACCCAATTCCGGCGGCCTGTCAAGATGCCGCCATGTTATATATCGAACCGATTCCCGCCTTTGACGACAACTACATCTGGCTTATCCTGGACAATGAACGTCGCTATGCCGCCATCGTCGACCCTGGCGATGAAGAACCGGTCATCGACTACCTGCAACAACACCAGATACAGCCCGTCGCGATCCTAATCACCCACCATCATGGCGACCACACCGGTGGGATTCAGGAGCTTGTGGCGCAGTACAAGATCCCTGTCTATGGCCCAGCCCATGAGCATATCCCGGCCATGACCCACCCTTTGAAAGAGGGGGATCAAGTCACATTAAAGGAACTGGCGGCCGAGTTCCGGATCATCGACGCCCCCGGCCATACCCACGGTCACATCCTCTATTACGGTCACGGACAATTATTTTGCGGTGACACCCTGTTTGCCGGTGGCTGTGGTCGCGTCTTTGAAGGTACCATGGAGCAGATGTATCAGGCCATGGAGAAGATAGAGGCCCTGCCCGACCAGACTCTGGTCTACTGCGCGCATGAATATACCGAGGCCAACTTGCGCTTTGCACAGGTTGCTGAACCGGATAATGGACCACTATTGCAACGGATTAAGGATACACAGGCGCTGCGTAAACAGAACAAGGCCACCGTACCATCACTGTTATCACTGGAGAAACAGACCAACCCTTTTCTCCGCTGCAGGGTTGAAAGCCTGATCCTGACAGCCGAGGAATATGCCCGCAAACCTCTGACAAACCCGGCGCAGGTATTCGCCACGGTACGTCGATGGAAAGACAGCCTGGATTAAATACAGGCTAATTATTGACCAACATTAAGTTTATCGCCTAACATACTGATTATGATAATTAAGCTAAGAAAAACTCAAACTGTTTCCGGCCTCATTTTACTCTCCTTGCTAACGTCCTGTGCGACGATGCAAACAGATATCAAACTGCCTGAAGCCTCTTCCAAGTTTGGTCCGGCACAAACCGTTCTCAGTCCCCAGGCCTTCCAAGCCTTCCAAGTTGATGATAACTATGACATTTGGGATCGTGTGCGCGACGGCTTTGTACTCGAAGATCATGATCATCCTGGCGTGACAGCAGACAAACGCTGGTATGCCAAACATCAAAAATATCTGGATCGTGTCAGTGAACGTGCTGAAAACTACCTCTTTTACATCATGGAAGAGGTTGAGAAGCGTGGCATGCCCAGCGAAATGGCCCTACTTCCTGTCGTGGAAAGTGCCTTTCATCCCTTCGCCTACTCTCATGGCCGCGCAGCAGGTATCTGGCAATTTATCCCCGCTACTGGCAAACATTACGGCATGAAGCAAAACTGGTGGTATGACGGCCGTCGTGACATACACGCCTCCACTATCGGTGCCCTCAACTACCTCAGCCATCTGCACAAGCGTTTGAACAATGACTGGTTGCTGGCACTGGCCGCCTACAACTCAGGTGAAGGCAATGTGCGTAAGGCCTTACGCAAGTCTAAGCGTAGAGGTGGTGGATCGGATTTCTGGTCCATACGCCGCTACTTGCCAAAAGAGACACGAGGCTATGTGCCCAAACTGTTGGCCATCTCCGCCATCGTCAAGGACCCAGAAGCACATGGTGTCAGTCTGTTAAGTATTCCGGATCGTCCCATGCTTACCAAAGTGGATACCGGCTCACAGATAGATCTGGCTCTAGTGGCAGAATTGGCCGAGTTATCCATCGAAGAGGTCTATCAGATCAATCCTGGCTTTAACCGCTGGTCTACCGCGCCTGGCGGACCGCATTACCTGATGCTGCCCATCGATAATGCTGCGGTGTTCCAGGCCAACCTTTTAGAGGTTCCCGACAACGCCAGAATGCGTTGGAAGCGTTATAAGGTTCGCAACGGCGATAACCTGCAATACATTGCGCAAAAGCACCATACCACCGTTACACAACTGAAAAAGGTCAACCACATCCGTGGTAATACCATCCGTGCGGGTAAACATCTGATTATCCCCATGGCTTCGAAAAGCTATCGTGACTACAAACTCACTGCTGATGCGCGTAAACTACGTAAACAGCACATACCACGTAGTGGAAAGAAACTCTTCCACTATGTCGAAGCTGGAGACACGTTATGGGATTTGGCTCGCAAACATAAGATCAGCGTGCATAAGTTGGCCAAATGGAACTCCATGGCACCACGCGATCCTCTGGTAGAAGGTCAGAAGATAGTTATTTGGTCTAATTTCAGAAAGACCGCAACGGTTGATCCAAAAAACTTTAAAATCCCTGTAGAAGGAGCCAACACCCGTCGCATACGTTACGCAGTACGCAACGGAGACTCTCTGGCACGTATCTCTGATAAGTTTAATGTCAGTGTGCGACAATTACTGAAATGGAATA
>JAOUJT010000303.1 GCA_029883105.1 Gammaproteobacteria bacterium | reverse complement strand
AGGTATCCGGATTGCACAAAGCTCTGGCCATGGAATCCTTGATCGCTCCGCAGTTACGGCCCTATTAAAGGTCTACCGACTGAAAAATATCGAGCAGTGGCTGAATGGGAATGGCATGAATATGACCTTGCCCGTACGCTACCAACTATACGAGGGATAAGATGGCAAACCGTCTGACCAGGATCTACACCCGCACCGGTGATGATGGCACTACCGGTATCGGCAATAATGTCCGCGTTGATAAAGACAGTCCACGCATCCAGTCCATCGGGACCATTGATGAACTCAATAGCATCATTGGTATGGTGCTGGCACATACGCTTCTGGATGCTGTGACCGACAGTCTGATCGATGTACAGAATGATCTGTTTGATCTGGGCGGTGAGCTGGCGATGCCGGAGTACACCACCATCAGTGAACACTATGTGCAACGCCTGGAGTCACAACTGGATGGCTTTAATGAACAGTTGCCGATGCTAAAGGAGTTCATCCTCCCTGCTGGCGGTATCGCTACCTCCAGTTGTCATCTGGCGCGCAGTGTCTGTCGTCGCGCCGAGCGTTGCATGGTCTCTTTACATCGTGAAGAGGCGCTGAATCCACAGGCCATCGCCTACATCAATCGTCTTTCTGATCTGTTGTTTGTCATCGCCCGTGTATTGGCCCGACATGAGAACGGTGCCGAGGTGTTATGGCAACCACGCAAGAATCAGGAATAACTCGTGCGCTATCTATTTATATTTTTACTCGCCTTTCCTCTTGGCGCCTTTGCCGATGAATGCCCGCGCATCATCAGTCAGTCTCCCTACATCAGCAAGACCCTGGACTGGATGGGACTCAAGGAGTGCATCGTCGGTACCAGCCGCTATGATACCCTCGGACTACCCACCACTGGTGGCGTCTCCAATCCGGACAAGGCCGCCATCGATGATCTGATGCCGGACATCATCCTGACCTCTGACAGAACCAAACCTGAAACCCTGGCAGCGATCACACCCAAAGGTGCCACGGCCTATCGCCTGTATGGCTTTCAATCCATGGCACAGATAGAAGCGAACATGCGCACCATCGCTACAGTGGTGCACAGACCGGAACTGGCCGGCAAGGCTGATGAGTTCCATAAACTCTGGATCGACGCGACCAAACAGATCCAGGGCAATGGTAAGAAAGTGTTATTGATCTCTTCCTGTAGTGGCATGCCCTATTCCTTTGGTAAAAACACCTGGCTCTATGATCTGTTCAGCCATGCCGGTTTCGAGGTGGTGGAAACGGCCGAGCGTATCCGTCACATCCGTCCTGGAAACGAGATCGCCGAGATCACACAACTGCTCGATACCCTCAAGCCGGAACTGTTGTTTATCTTCCAGCGCAAGTTGAGCCCGCAGTGTCAGATGCTGACCCCTAAGGTTCCGATACGTATCTACAGCTTCGATGGCGCAAACTTTCTGTACCCGGCCCCGGCACTTCTGGATGGCCTGCAGAAAGTACGCAAACTGAACAAGTTCCTGTAGTGCGATGAAGAGTTACCTCGCCATTTTTTTATCTCTGCTCACCCTCGGTGAAGTCAGTGCCGCCACCCTGTTCGGGGTGGTGTCGGAACGCTCCGCCGCCGAACTGGCCAGCGCCAGCTACGCGTTCGACCGCAGCCATCCCGGTCACACACTGATCCTGCGTACCCCGGAACAACTGGGCAGTCTTAGCGATAAACAGTTGAATGCGATACTCAAACAGAGTGATGTTGTTCTATTGGCTGCGGTATTTGGTGACAGCGTACCGCGACTGCAGACACTGCTTGCCCGTCATTCTCACCATCATCTCATCGCCATACACAGTGACCGGCGTCTGGTCCGTCTCTCACGCTGGCAGGGCAAGACCCTGTTCGAGGGATTTTCCACTGCGGAGTTTACACAGCTCAACATCAACCCGGATAGCGACCAGGCCTTTGCCGACTACCTGCAAAAACTCAAGTCCCGCTTCCCGGCACAGCGTGCCTGGATAGATGCCCGTGCCTATTGGCAGGCACGGGGTACCGACAACATGACGCGCCTGTTGGGCTGGTTGCTGGCAGCAAAAGACTCACGCATCAAAACAGAGCCGCCGCTACATCATGGCAACCGACGCTGGTTTCAGGCGGGTCATGTGGTTGACTACAGTGCATTGACGATCAAGCCAAAGAAAAAGACCGTGGCAATACTGGATCATCAAACCGGTGATCGCCAGGGCGATATCGATCTGTTGAATCAACTGTGTGGCAAGATCAAGACCAAAGATCTCAACTGCTTTGCCATCCTTTCCGCCTGGGGCGAAACCAGTAGTGATTCGGTTAAGCGTCTGTATGAGTTAAAAGACCAGCTCAATATCGGAGCGGTGATCTCTCTGCACGACTTTGTCATCGGTGGCGGTAACTTCCGCCAGCAATCCGATGCCTGGCTGGCCAGGCTGGATGTGCCGGTGTTTCGCGGTATCCGCCTTACGGATCGTCAATCCAGCGAGTGGCAGGGATCCGAGGATGGCCTGCCCTGGAACAGCGTCCACTATCGTGTCGCCATGCCCGAGCTGCAGGGGATCTCCCAGCCCATGGTACTGGCCACCACCACCCCACAAAGTATCGACCCGCTTACTGGCCTCTCCCTCAGCATCACCGCGCCAGAACCTGCCCAGGTAGAACACATGGCTGCGCGGGTTGGCAAATGGCTGAACTTACAAAGCAAAGACAACTTCAATAAACGTCTGGCCATCATCTACTACAACCATCCGCCGGGACGACACAACATTGGTGCCGACAATCTGGATGTGCCCGCCTCACTGTTTCAGCTGCTGCAAAGATTAAAACAGGCCGGTTACGACACCGGTGAACTGCCCACCTCTCAGGAGGCGTTGCTGGATCAGATCCAGCAACGGGGCATCAACCTCCCGGAGGATGCTGCCGCCATTCGCGCCATGGCCCCGCATATCCAGCGCATCCCTGCCAGCGACTATAAAAAGTGGCTGGAGCAACTGCCCATGCTCCTGCAAGCCGAGATGGAACAGGGACCGCTGGCCAAGCTGGACCAGCTCTTTTTTACCGCTCTGGATGAGGCGCGAACGACTCAGGCCCGTGCCCTGCTAGACAACAAACTTACCGAAGTACGTCACCTCATCGAAGGTGCCAGCCACCCGGCCCGTGAGCGGGCGCTAAACCTGCTGGACCAGCTCAGCGAGTTGTACCAGCAGGGCCTGAAGGGCGTTAATGCCAAGGCACTGCAACAACAGACACCGGCCTTTATCACCGCCCTGCGTGATACCGGTATCGAGGGTCTGCGTGGCTGGGGTGCGGCACCCGGTAAGGTTATGGTGC
>JAOUJT010000302.1 GCA_029883105.1 Gammaproteobacteria bacterium | reverse complement strand
GATGTCAGAACTCGTCTGTTTAAGCTTACGAGTCGCCTCCAGACCGCCGATACCCGGCATATTGATGTCCATTAGGACCAAATCCGGTTGTAGTTCTTTACACAAGAGTAGAGCTTGCTCCCCGGTTTCTGCCTCGCCGACAACCTCGTATTCTGCCGAAGCGGCAAGAATACCTTTCAGGCCTGCACGAACAAGCTCATGGTCGTCAACAATCAGGATTTTTGCCATGGGTCCCCATCAATTCTTATTTTCGTGGCTTGAGCCAACTTTTTTGTATAACAAAACATAGTATTTGTTTTGCCACAAAATGCAAACCTGTCTGCAAGTTCTCCCTCTTTCTCAGGATATATTGCTCACATTAACGCCAAATCCCATAGAAAATACGCGCCTTTAGCCAGAATAGCTCACGGATACCCGTCTTATGCGGCACATTGCCACTACACATCGATACCATTTGGTTATGATCAAATTTAGTCTGTATGAGTAATACAATAAAACCGTGTCTTGCTTTACCCGAGACACGTCATCGTTTGTCGGGCACAAAAAAAGCCCAAACAATGTCGGGCTTCATTTAGTAGATGGCGGAGAGGCAGGGATTCGAACCCTGGGAGGGTTACCCCTCAACGGTTTTCAAGACCGCCGCTTTCGGCCACTCAGCCACCTCTCCGGATTTGACACAATCTTGAAGGCGCAGATACTAACCAATATTTAATAGAAATACCAGCTTGATATTGCGCTTACGACTTTATATGCTAGCGGAAACTAAAACCACATTGGGTGGTCAACAAATAACCTGTAACACATCATAAGGGTTTGGAGATTAAAAATGAATCAACACAGTCAAACGGTCACCCGATCGAACGAGTCGATCCTGGCCACCAATAAGGTCTTACGTAATACCTATTCACTATTGTCCATGACCCTGGTCTTCAGCGCAGTGATGGCCGGCATTTCCATGGTGATGGAACTACCTCGCGGCGTCGGTATGTTCAGTTCCATTGGTGCCATCGTCTTACTGTGGTTTGTTATCCCTCGCACCGCCAACTCTGCCAGTGGCATATTATGGGTATTCGTAATGACGGGGCTGTTGGGATTGGGTCTGGGACCGATGCTGAACGCCTATCTGCAACTGCCCAATGGCAGTGAACTGATTATGACCGCACTGGGTGGTACCGGTGTTATCTTCCTTGGTCTGTCCGGTTATGCCCTAACCACCCGCAAGGATTTCAGCTTTATGGGTGGCTTCCTCATGGCAGGTATCATGGTGATATTTATTGCCGGTATCGGTGCTGCCATCTTTGATCTGTCTGGCCTTGCCCTGGCAGTCTCTGCCGGTTTCATCCTCTTGATGTCGGGACTGATTCTGTACGAAACCAGCAACATCATTCATGGTGGCGAAACCAACTACATCATGGCAACCGTCAGCCTGTATGTGAGCATCTACAACCTGTTCACCAGCCTGCTACATCTGCTGGGTGCTATGGGTAACGATGACTAGGTACTAGCTAGGTATCCCTGCAAAAAAAGCCCCATACTCTGGGGCTTTTTTATTATATGAAGCTTGTTTAGAATTGAAACATCAATGCGCCCCTAGCAACAAAGGCTGTTCCACCATCCCCAAAAGCCGTCCCAACAGTTAACGAGAGTCTCGTAGTATCATTTACCCTAACATCTGTACCGGCAGCTAGAACCGGATACACTCCATCATTGTATGTATCCAGGAATACCCCTCCTTCCCAAAACACACTACTTGCATATTTACCTGTGTACATTTTATAGGTAAGTGTGATGATATCACCTTCGTGATAAGCGAAACCTATCGCTGTCGTATCAGTCTGCTGCATTTGAAACATAAAGGCATATCCAACAGAATCAGCAAAATCTGTTGCTACGTAACCTGCCCCCAAACCAAGATAGTTTTCCTTGTCTGCCGCTTGACTCGTCAGTGGTAACAGACAGATAGCCGCCAACAGAGCGGCAGAAATAGCTCTCCTCATCTCGTACTCCTTGTTTATAAGACTCACATCTTATTTTATACGCTATAAGAATAGAGTTTTAATTGACATAAATCACATCCTAGCCCATATAGAAAACAGCCATCCGTACTTATCCCTAGCATAAAAAAGCCCGCGTAAAGCGAGGCTAATGTTGTTTAATAATGGATTACCACCCTTAGGGTCTCTCACTCTATGGATACAGGTAATATCTGTTCGATAGCAATGACTTCATCAGTTACTGGAGACCGAAGGCTCAAACCATGCGAGCTTCTCATGCAGTTCTACCACCTCACCCACAATGATCAAAGTTGGTGGCTTAATATCACCGCTTTCAGCCATCGCCGGTAAACTGGACAGGTCACCGATATGTACCTTATGTTCCGGTGTTGTGCCCTTCTCGACCAGTGCCGCTGGGGTGGTTGCTGCGCGACCGTGGGCAATCAATTGTTCACAGATGGTCTTCACCCCGTTGAGGCCCATGTAAAACACCACGGTCTGCTTGGGTTGGGCCAGCATGTTCCAATTTAGATCAGTGGAGCCATCCTTAAGGTGACCGGTGACAAAACTCACTGATTGAGCGTAGTTGCGATGAGTCAGAGGTATACCTGAGTAGGAGGCACACCCGGCTGCAGCGGTAATACCCGGTACCACCTGAAAGGAGACCCCTTCTTCCATTAGGGTTTCGATCTCTTCGCCACCACGGCCAAAGATAAAGGGATCGCCCCCTTTTAGGCGCAAGACACGCTTGCCTTGTTTGGCCAGCCGCGCCAGCAGCATATTGATCTCTTCCTGGGGGATCGCATGATCCGCTCGCGCCTTGCCTGCATAGATAAACTCGGCATCGCGGCGCACCATATCCAGGATAGGCTGAGAGACCAGGCGATCGTAAACCACCACATCGGCCTGTTGCATCAGACGTAGGGCTCGGAAGGTTAGCAGATCGGGATCTCCTGGACCGGCACCAACCAGATACACTTCGCCTTTGGGCTCTACCTGATGACTGACTTCATCCAACTGTTTAAGCAATTCTTCGCGCGCAGCCTTCTCTTTTCCGCTTAATACCAGCTCAGAGAAGCGTCCTTCCAGAATAGACTCCCAGAAGTTGCGGCGCAGTTCGACGTTGGCGAAGCGTTCTTTCACCACATCACGATACTCTTCCACGATGGCCGCCAGACGCCCATAGTTACCCGGGATAGTGCTTTCCAGCTTGGCGCGTAGTTGGCGCGCCAATACCGGAGAGGCCCCACCGGTAGAGATCGCGATCTGTACCGGCTCGCGATCAATCATGGAAGGGGTGATAAAGCTGCATAGCTCCGGTTGGTCAACTACATTCACCGGTAGGGAAC
>JAOUJT010000301.1 GCA_029883105.1 Gammaproteobacteria bacterium | reverse complement strand
TACAACAGGGAGATAGATGCACCTGTTGTCTTGCGTGACGTTACTCGGGAGCTTGGAGTACTGCAGGGGATGTATAAAGACTTTGCGGCGTTACAGATGGACTTAGGTGTGATTAAACGAGTTCCGAAGAGACATGCTATCGAGGGTATTATTGATATAGACTCTGAAGAGCGTAGGATGGTACAGGCGAGTAAGAAGGAGCAGGCTCAGATAGATCAAGTCTTGAATGACATTGATACGATCTTGAGATCTGAAATGGGTATAAGCTCAGGCGACGATATAGAGATTCACTAAATGAGCGTGACGATCAATAAGAAGAGGCCCTGTATATACGCCACATTAGATATGGCTTTGAAGCTAAGGTTCTCCTATGATCACGCGGCTAAGGTGAGGACTGCCCTATCTATCCTGAGCGAAGACCGTAAGAGGGAAGTGGTTACAAAGATGCTCATGGACTTTAGAGAATCCGAGGGGAAACAGGTATTAGCCCTAAAGAACACCTCAAAGCTCTCCGTATACAAGCATCAACCTGTATCCCCTGAAATATTCTTGCTCGACCCTTACTATATGAACATGCAGGGGCAAGTATACCCAGAGATCTTGAAGGAGTTCATTGAGATCAATTCCGGTAACTACATGGAGATCGTACTGACGGGGGGTATTGGTACAGCCAAGACGACTTTGGCTGTATGGAGCACAGCTTACCAGCTATACCTCTTATCCCTCATGAAGAACCCTCAGAATAGCTATGGGTTGGACAGGACCTCCGAGATCTTGTTTGTATTTCAGTCTTTAAGTGCCAAGAAAGCCAAAGACTTGGACTATGCTAGATTTCGAGCATTGATCGAAGGCAGTCAGTACTTTAAAGAGGAGTTTCCATTCAACACTGATTTGGAATCGGAATTAAAGTTCCCCAATCGAATCATCGTGCGACCTATTTCTGGAGACCCTACAGCCTCTATTGGCGAGAACGTCTTTGGGGGCATCATAGACGAGATAAACTTCATGTCCGTTGTGGAGAACTCTAAGCAGTCTATAGACGGTGGTACTTATGACCAAGCAGTAGCCCTGTATAACTCAATAGCTAGACGTCGTAAATCTCGTTTCATGCAGGCGGGTGTGACTGCAGGGTTATTATGCTTAGTGTCGTCTAAGAGATACCCCGGGCAGTTCACGGATATCAAGGAAGAGGAGGCTAGACGAAACAAGACGATATACGTTTACGATAAAAGGATTTGGGATATTAAGCCGGAAGGGACATTCTCAGGGAATTGGTTTGATGTGTTTATCGGGGATATAGGCAGGCAGCCTAGAGTGATTAGTGCCGACGAGAATTACGACATGGAGGACAGGCATTTGATCGTTGCTGTACCAGAGGAATACAGGGAGGAATTCGAGAGCGACATGACGAACGCCTTGCGAGACATTGCAGGTGTGAGCACCCTCGCCACCATCCCATTCATCACAGATACCAAGTCAATTTCTGCCTGCATGGGTAAGGTACCTAGTATATTGCGAGACAACTACACCGACTTTATTACCTCTAAAGTAGGCATCCTGAAATCCAAGTTTTCTAATCCTCACCTACCTCGATCAGTCCATTTGGATTTATCGAAGACAGGCGATAGCACAGGCGTGGCCATAGGGCATTGCCCCGGGTTCCAGCAGATCCTCAGGGGCGACGAAGTGGAGAACCTCCCCCTCATTGTTATCGATTGTACATTAGAAGTGAAACCGCCTAAGCACGGGGAGATACTGTATTACAAAATTAGAACCCTGCTCTACAAACTGCGTGAGTTAGGCCTGAATATTAAGTGGGTGACTGCCGATACATACCAGTCCACAGATATGTTGCAGATCCTCAAGCAGAAAGGGTTTACGACAGGGGCGCTCAGTATGGATACCAGTATCATGCCCTACGAGTTGCTGAAGTCGGCACTCTATGATAATCGAATTGCTCTACCCGAAGACAAGCACCTTCAGTTGGAGTTAGCTTCGTTGGAATTGGATCCTAAGAAGGACAAGGTAGATCACCCACCTAATGGATCTAAGGATGTGGCTGACGCAGTGGCCGGTGTGACGTCGTGCTTGAGTACCCGTAGGGAAATATACGGAATGTTTGGAATCCCTCTTGTACAAGCACCTGCGGCCTTGATGGGTGACTTGAGAAAAGACTCATTGACCACGGCTGAGCCAGAGAAGGAGTTCCTGCCTGTGGGAGACTGATTGAAATTAAATGCACTTAAGTGCAATAAACTATTGACACAATTTTAAAACAGAGTATACTTATTGTAATCCAACGAGCATAGGAGCTCAAAAAATGTCAAATCTACATACTACTAAAATTCAAATCAACTCAACCAAAAACACAATCGAGGCTCAACTTTCCTCTATAATTCCAACTTTGTTTAATAATCACCCTTCTGTTTTTAATAATACATCTGCCTTTTCATACACCTATCAAATCCTACACACACCCACCAAACACCACGAGGATCTTTTTACATTCTCAGTTTTTTTCACTAAATCCGGCGAACTTTTAGTTTCGGGTACTTACCACAACAATCATTTTTCTCAATTCACCACCAATTTATAAATAAAAAAAGGGGATTAATTTCCCCTTTTACTTGACACAATTCTTAAAATGACTATAATGTAAGTATCAAATAAACAAACCAATCGAGCATAGGAGCTTGACGATGACTGAAGACCAAAAAACCTTAGCAAAAGACGTAGTAACCGGTATTGAAAAAGTGTGGGAATATATCGGTTCGGATATACTAGGCCCAACACTCTCGAATGAGGTTTCCTCCGAGCTAGTGGTGGAACTATCTCTTGATGGCGGTAGACTTGCTGACATTGCAGGGCCAGAATACACCCTCTACTGGGAAAAGTTGGAGGAGGAGTTGGGCTTCGAAGAGGCCTATAATCTGGTGGTGGCGACGATGCCTTACACCGTGTACGGGTACTAGTATTTAAGCAGAGGGGGCGACCCCTCTGACGGAGATTACCATGAAGAAAACAGAATTAGTTAGACAGCATATTCAAAGTGGGGAGACTAAGGAGGCTTTGCGGATAGCCAAGACCTTTAGACTTGGACTGACTACTGAGGAGAGAGATCTTCTAGTAAGGGGCTATGAGTGTATTGTGAATCCGGGATTCTACCGCCAGATTGGCAGGGATACGGAGAAAGCAACCCTTGATGCTCAAATTATATTGCATTTAAAGTGGGGTTGATTATGTCTAAATACTCATTGAAGGACGCGCTATTAGCCAACCCTCTACAGAACACCAAGTTCCCAGACGACTTTGTTAAGTACTACCTGACCACCATTAGAGGCAAGA
>JAOUJT010000300.1 GCA_029883105.1 Gammaproteobacteria bacterium | reverse complement strand
CATCTCCTATGTACAGGGTGAGTACGAGGAGCAGGTCAACGCACGCCTGCATAGTGCCCTCAATAACCTGACCACCGAGGTACGCCGTCAGTTCGATAATGAACGCCAGGCCTTGCTGGCGCTGGCAGATTCCACCGAGATCGAGAACTTTACTCCCGCCCTGGCCGCCCTGGCCGATGACGAGGTCCACCCACACTATTCGCGCCTATACCGTAATTTAAGCCAGTTCCTACGCGCCTTTTCCAGTGTCCAGCCTGGCCTGCATACCCTGCGGGTACTGGATGTGAGCGGCAATACCGTGCTCAAGGTGCATCAGGGCCGCAGTAGCGAGCGGGTACTGGAAAACTTCAGCGGCCTGCCCTACGTGGAGCAGGAGGTCTTGTCGGAAGGGTTTGCACGCAGCCTGGGGGCCATCGCCGTGGGGGAGGTCGCCAACCTGTTGCTGCCACAGCGCAAGGGCAATACCGAATTCCTGCGACTGATGCCGATGCTGGATCATGTGGTGGCGGTGGAACGGGAGGGGCAGCGTCTGGGCTATCTCACGGTCAGCTACGAAGGTGAGTTTGTCGATCGTATCCTCGATTACGCACCACGTGATCATGGCAGCCGTCTGTCACTGGTAGAACTCAATCCGGATGAAACAGAACGCAACGGCATGCTGTTGTATGCGGACCATGACAGACTGCGTCTGTCACAGGTGCGTTACGACGCCCGTTATCTGCAGACCATGCATGGCGGCGAATGGTGGTCTCGCATTGAAGGTAATAACGAGGGAATGTTCCTCTTGCAGGATGGCCAGCACTCGCTGCATTTTATGGAGTTCCAGCCCTATCGCAATACACTGGTCAGTTGGTTGCTGGTGCAAGAGGTGGACAGGGATGCCGTGGTGCAGCCCTTTGCACAGATTCGGGTCGGCATCCTGTTGCTGGTAGCGCTGGCGCTGATTATCAGTTTGATCATCACTCGCATGGGCTCGCGTCGCATCGCCGACCCGGTGTGTGAGTTGGCCAGCAACCTTAAGGCCTATGCCGATGGTCGCAGAACCACACCGATACAACCCAAGGGGGTCGAGGAGATCCTGCAGTTGGGACAATCCTTCAACTATATGGCAGATACCCTGAGTCAGGCGCGAAATGAACGGGACAAGGCGCAGTCGATGATGTTGCAAACCGCCAAGCTGGCCAGTGTCGGACAACTGGCCGCCGGTATTGGTCATGAGCTCAATAACCCGCTGAACAACATCCTCTCCTACGCCAAACTGATGGAGCGGGATCTGGCTGAAGACGATGGGCGCATTAGGGCAGACCTGGCCTCCCTACGTGAAGAGGCCTTGCGTGCCTCGGATATCGTGCGCGGGATATTGAATTTTTCCCGTCAAATGCCCGCACAGCTGTCGCACTTTCTCGCCTGTGAATGGCTCGACGAAACCCTCAAACTGGTGAAGCAGGAGGCGGATAAAGGGGGCATTAACATTCAATGTGAATGCGACTCGGCTAGCCAGCTCCATGGTGACCGTAGTCAGTTGCAGCAGGTATTGGTGAATATATTGATTAACGCCATACAGGCCAGCGCCAGGGACAGTGTGATCCGCATAGCCCTGTTACGGCAAGATGGCGCTTACCAGCTGGAGGTGAGTGACAACGGTATCGGTATCGATGAGTCGGATCTGGACAAACTGTTTGATCCCTTCTTTACCACCAAGGCCGTCGGTGAAGGCAGTGGTCTGGGGCTGTCCATCAGCCTGGGTATCATCGAGCAACATGGCGGTATGATCAGCATCGAAAATCTCGATTCTGGTGGCGTCAAGGTAAGCATCCATTTACCACAACAACAGGAAACAGCATGAGCAAGCAGAGTCCGGCACAGATCCTCTTTGTCGATGATGATCCCAAGGCCGGGGAGCTGATGCAACGCTTCAGTGAAGGGGCCGACTACCAATGCCGCATCTTCCAAAGTCCGCAACAGGCCCTGCAGTCATTTAAGACACAAGGCGCAGATCTGGTGGTGACGGATCTGAGCATGCCGGAGATGAGCGGCACTGAATTATTGGCATCGGTAAGGCAAGTGAATACCGAGGTGCCGGTGATTATCGTTACCGGTTACTCCTCATTGGATAGTGCCATCGATGCCCTGCGCCTGGGTGCCACCGACTTTATTAAAAAGCCCTTCGACATGGACGAGTTACGTCTTCTCATCGAACGCACGCTGAAACATACGCAGATACAAAACGAGAACCGTCTGCTCAAACGCCAGTTAAAAGACGAACAAAGTCGTTATCAAATGGTTGGTCAGGCCCCGGCGATAAAAGAGGTCTATCACGTCATCGACAAGATCGCTGATGTGCGTTGTAACGTGATCATTGAAGGTGAGTCCGGAACCGGCAAGGAGCTGGCGGCACGTGCCATCCATAGCCATAGTCGGTTTGCCGACAAGGCCTTTATCGTCATCGATTGCGGTGCGATTACCGATACCCTATTGGAAAGCGAGCTGTTCGGTCATGAAAAGGGTGCCTTTACCGGGGCCATAGGAATCAAGAAGGGTCTGTTGGAGACCGCCACGGGGGGCAGCGTATTCCTCGATGAGATCGGCAACATCTCAGAGGCCATGCAGATCAAACTTTTACGCGTGGTGCAGGAGCAGCAGGTGGTGCGTGTGGGTGGCGTCATGCCGATTGATATCGACGTACGTTTTATTGTCGCCACCAACCGCAACATGGAACAGATGATGGCCGCCGGAGAGTTTCGCGCCGACCTCTACCATCGCCTCAATGTGGTGAAGATCCGTATGCCTGCCCTGCGTGAGCGACGTGAGGACATCCCTGCCCTGACACAACATTTTGTTAAGGCTCTGGCTGAGCGTTACCAACGTCAGGTGAGTGGATTTGATGCCGACTCGATGAAAAAACTGATGCACTACGACTGGCCGGGTAATATCCGTGAATTGCATAACCTGGTGGAACGTTATGTGGCACTGGCGGATAGTCCGCAGTTACATATTGAGGGCAAACTTAGTGGCCCAGAACAGCGAGCAGATATGTTTAGTGATGAGCCGCCGCTGGAGGAGTTAGAGCGACGTTATATTATGCACCTGCTGGATAGATACGATGGCAACCGGGAACAGATGGCCTCTACATTGGGAATCAACAAGTCGACGTTGTGGCGCAAGCTAAAGCAGTATGGCGTCATTGCCTGACGGAACACTGGCCCCGTAAATGCCATCGCATAGGGCGTGCCGTGCGCGCCATGCGGGGTTTATGTCAGCCACGGGCCGACCTATGGTATGCCTTTTACAAATATTCGAGATTGTAAATTGCAATTTGAGATCCGATATTGCAATCGAAAACAGCGTTCGATATACCCCCCT
>JAOUJT010000299.1 GCA_029883105.1 Gammaproteobacteria bacterium | reverse complement strand
CTCGGTGGTGGCTGCCTGTTACATAAGGCCATCGGTGAACAGCTCACCTGTGTCTTTGTCGACAACGGCCTGTTACGTCATCATGAAGGTGATCAGGTAATGGCCACCTTTGCCGAGCATATGGGTGTGAAGGTGATCCGTGTGGATGCCGAAGAGCGTTTCCTCAATGCATTGAAGGGCGAGAACGATCCGGAGAAGAAGCGCAAGATCATTGGCAATCTGTTCGTCGATATATTTGAAGAGGAATCGAAGAAGCTGGCCAATGCGAAGTGGCTGGCACAGGGAACCATCTATCCCGATGTGATCGAGTCCGCCGGGGCCAAGTCCGGCAAGGCGCACTTGATCAAGTCACATCACAATGTAGGTGGCCTGCCCGACTATATGCAGTTGAAACTGTGTGAGCCCCTGCGCGAACTGTTTAAAGACGAGGTACGTAAACTGGGTGTGGAACTGGGCCTGCCCTATGACATGGTCTATCGCCATCCCTTCCCCGGTCCTGGTCTGGGTGTACGTATCCTCGGCGAGGTAAAGAAAGAATATGCCGATATCCTGCGGCTGGCGGATCACATCTTCATCGAAGAGCTGCTCAAGCATGATCTCTACCACAAGACCTCACAGGCCTTTACCGTCTTCCTGCCGGTGAAGTCGGTAGGTGTTACCGGTGATGGCCGTCGCTATGAATATGTAGTGGCCATGCGTGCAGTAGAGACCATCGACTTTATGACCGCACGTTGGGCGCATCTGCCCTATGATTTTCTTGCCCATGTGTCGACACGGATTGTTAACGAGGTGAATGGCATAAGTCGCGTGGTATATGACGTAACCGGGAAGCCTCCCGGTACAATCGAGTGGGAGTAGGAGCTACTGCGCTCGGGATTACTGCGTTAAAAGTCGTCTTCAGAACAGTCACATACTATCTGTATGCTCCTGTTCTTCTTACGCCTTTCGCCTTGTACTCCCTTCGCTCGTAACGCTCCTACCGTGTGACTAATCAGCGTTTGGACCACTATTGCGCATGGGATTGCGGCGTTAAAAGCGGTAATAGCCTTGTTATAAAATATATAAGAAAATACTACTATCACCGGATAGTGTGATAGTGAATAAAGAGCTCGTTGTTCAGTACCACAACATTAGTAATGTTGTGGTACTGAACAACGAGCCTTTTTTTTGTATGCTGTATAAAAATGACGGAATAATATTCGCTCGTACTTAATAATGTTCGCTAGCAGCGTGGACATGTTCAACTCATCTGAGTTACATTCATGTTCTATTGTTTGTGTAATTGTCAATTAATTGTAACGTATTTACATAAAGAGTAATGAATATCGTCACAGTGATTCACGAACATCCATCATTAATAAAACGCTAGATAACGAACAGGGAATATGAATATGCAAAAGGCAGTATGTAGGTTGGGCTAAACAAAGTGAAGCCCAACCTACAGTTTAAGGGGATTAATTAGACAGCCGATGGTCGCCTTTTTTTTGATAGAGAGAAAAATAATGAGTGACATAGATCGTGCGGTTAAGGCTTCAAAATATATTGAGTCTGCACTGGTAAGAATGTTTTCTGCCAGTGGTAAGGGGCTGCATGAAAAGGTGGCTAGCGTCGAAAAGAAATTGCCTGTCCATTTGGTTAAGCGAATACGCTACATTGCCACCATCCGTAATAAGGTGATTCACGATGACAGCTATCGAAAGATGGATGACCGCGCCGCCTTTAAATCGGCGGTCAAGCTGGTGAAGAAGGAGCTTAAGAAGATGGAAAGGCCTTCCGGCATGGGCTGGAAGATCTGGTTCCTGCTGCTGATGTTACTGTTGGTAGCCGCGGGTTTTATGGCTTTGTATTTTGAGTGGGTGGAGTGGTGAGCTTGAGAGTCGGCTTCCGACCAAAGCTGCAGTTTATGTTAAATGACTTAATATCTATTCAAACTATCTGGTAGTTTATATATTTTCGAGAATTCAATGTGTTGCGATATGAGTTTGACTGCTGGGACAGTCGTAGAGCTAAAAGCCATAATTTACTAGATACATTGGATCTTGATTTTCTGGGGCTAGTAGTTACTGAGATACATAATATATATGTGGACGATGATCAGTAGATGAGGTGTGCCAGGATAATATAAAAGATAATCTTTCTTAAATATATAGATAATGGAATTGTGTGATTTTTCGTACTTTAAGAAGATTGTGGTTCAATACAAACCGGTTTTCGTTAGGAGTTAAAATCGTCATTATGAAAAATATAAAATACTATTTTGTTGCAGTAATTTTAGCAGTGACGTTCATCATTAATGGATGTTCAGATGATGCAGGCAGAAGCAAAGATTCCAAAAATGAAACGAAACAAAGGTATCTTATCGCCTATTCTCAAGCTGAACTCGTTAACGCTTGGCGTGTCACTAATCAGAAAGATATGGAAGAGTGGGCGAAAAAACTTGGTGTTGATTTTATTAGTAGAAATGCTAATCAAAGTACTACACAACAACTTGCAGATGTTAAAGAAATGCTCACCAGCAAACCAGATGCGTTGATTATTTCGCCTTTAGAATCTGAAGCGTTGGATCCAGTTGTAGCACTATGTGAGAAAGCTAATGTCCCGCTAATTGTTATTGATCGTAAAATCGACTCCGAGCCGGGAATTGGGATTTATAAAACACAGATTACTCAAAGCCATGTTATATCAGGCAGGCTTCTTGCAGAAAAGGCTGTTGAGCTACTAAAAAATAAATACGGCGCACCTAAAGGGAATGTAGTCCATATAATTGGTCTGCCTAATGCTTCACCAGTAGTAGAGGCGAAAAAGGGATGGGAACAAATAATGATAAATTATCCTGAGATAGAAACAATAGCAGTTGCTGAAGGTCGTTTTACAGAAAAAGGCGGTGAGGCGGCAATGAAAGGAGTATTGGAAAAATTTCCACGTGGACAAATAGATATAGTTCACTCTGACTATAGCGCAATGACAATGGGGGCATTGAATGCAATTAAGAAAGCTGGACGGACAGAGCTTTTAGGGTTTGTACTAGGTGAAGGTGGTCATTATAAAGCGATCGAAGCTGTAATAAATGGTGAGGTTGCGCGAGAGACCCAGACGCCTCCACATTTTGGCGAACTTGCAATTAAAAGTGCTTTGATTATCTTAAAAGGTGTTGATGTGTCCGCGAGGCAAAATGTTTCAATCAAAGTTTTCGATTCCGACGATAAGAAATCCGCAGCTGAATATTTACAAAAAATAAGAAGTGTTGGAATAGAGTTTTAAATTGATAAGTCTTTTTGATATATTAAAGTCCAAAAGTAAGAGATAGATTTGTATGAAAATACAAATGAAATTTATGTTTATGATCGGATTGGTTTTGATCTGCCTTTTAAGTGCATT
>JAOUJT010000054.1 GCA_029883105.1 Gammaproteobacteria bacterium | reverse complement strand
ATCAAGCGTGGTGCCGGTGCCGACGATACCGAGAACTACGATGAGGTGCGTTACGAAGGGTACGGCCCCAAGGGGGTCGCGGTGATGGTCGAGACCCTCACCGATAACCGCAACCGTACTGTGGCCGAGGTGCGTCATGCCTTTAGCAAGGCCGGTGGCAATCTGGGTACCGATGGCTCCGTCTCCTACCTGTTTACCAAGACAGGTATGCTTAGTTACGAACCCGGAGCTGATGAAGATGCGCTGATGGAAGCGGCTCTGGAGGCGGGAGCAGAGGATGTGGTGACGCATGAAGACGGTAGCATCGATGTGATCACCGCACCCGAGGTGTTTACCGATATTAAGGAGGCGATGATCGCCGCTGGTCACGATCCTGCCATGGCTGACATCACCATGAAGCCCGCCACTACGGTGGAGCTGGAGCTGGAAGACGCCGAAAAGGTCATGCGTCTGGTGGACATGCTGGAAGACCTGGACGACGTGCAGGACGTCTACTCTAACGCCGACTTCTCTGAAGAGGTCATGTCGCAGCTTTAATCGGTAACCCACTCTATGACACGTATCCTCGGTATCGACCCCGGCTCCAGACTTACCGGTTTTGGCATCATCGATATCGACGGTAATCGCAGTGCCTATGTTACCAGTGGCTGCATCCGTATCAAGGCCGAGACCCTGCCGGAAAAGCTCAAGATCATCTTCGAAGGCATCACCGAGCTCATCGAGGTAAACAGACCCGATGAGGTCTCCATCGAAAACGTTTTCATGCATCGCAATGCCGCCTCGGCGCTGAAACTTGGGCAGGCACGCGGCGCCGCCATCACTGCGGCGGTGATGCAATCCCTTCGCGTCGCCGAATACAGTCCCTCGGAGATAAAGCAGAGCATCGCCGGCAAAGGCAATGCCACTAAAGAACAGATCCAGCACATGGTGGTGGCGCTACTACAACTGCCCGGTACCCCGCAGGAAGACGCCGCCGATGCCCTCGCCATCGCATTAACCCATCACCACTTCAGCCAGACCCGCAACTACCTGAAAGATGTTTAAGAGCAAGAGCCTTCAACGCAAAGAACGCAGAGACGCAGAGAACGCAAAGTAGAGCACGAATGGTCATCAGCATTCCGTCATTCAGGGTGCAATGCAATCACTGATTTGGTCATCTCGACTAAACATCATCTATCTTTAGCAGCAGAAGTTTGTCTTTCTTTGTGTTCTCTGCGTTAGGCTTTTAAATCACTGCTGATAGAGGCGCACGTCGCGTTGTGGGAAGGGGATGGTGATGCCGTGGGCCTTAAAGGTCTTCCACATTGCCAGATTGATGTCCGAGCGTACGCTGCCGGTACCCTGTTCCGGATCGTTCATCCAGAGGCGCAGTTCCAGATCGATACCACTGTCACCAAAGCCCATCAGTCGTGCCACCGCTTCGGGATCCTTTAACACCCGTTCATGGCTATTGGCGGCCTGAACCATCAGCATCATGGCCTGTTCCGGGTCATCGTTATAGCTGATCTGTACCGGCAGCTTGAGCCGTACATTGCGGTCGCTATAACTCCAGTTGATCACCTCCGAGGTGATCAGATTTTCATTCGGTATCAGCCGTTCCACACCATCACGATCCTTGACCACCACATAGCGGGCACGTAGCGCCGCCACCCAGCCGAAGCTGTCACCCACGCTGATCACATCACCGGGACGGATGGAGCGATCAAACAACAGAATAAAGCCGCTGATGAAGTTGCTGGCGATACGTTGCAGACCAAAGCCCAGCCCCACACCCAGGGCACCGCCGAATACCGCCAGCGCGGTAAGATCGATACCGATGGTATCCAGGGCGATAAGGAAGGCGAGGATGATCAGCACCATGCGCACGCTCTTGGCCAGACCCACCTTCATACTACCGCTCAGGCTGTGGGTGTTTTGCAGTTGTTTCTCCAGTAGCGTCGAGAGCCAGATGGCGAGGACCATAAAGAAGGCCACTGAGGTGATCAGTTTGAACACCGACAGCAGCGAGATGCGGTTCTCACCGGTGCTGATGGCGATACTGTCCAGACCTTCCAGCATCGGTGCCAACCAGCCCAGCAGGTGTAGCGCCACGCCCACCCATATCATGGTGGCGAAGCTATTCTCCCAGGTCTTCAGTGAAGGGCTGGACGGGAAGCCTTTGCGCAACAGGTAGACGGTGATACGGATGATCGCCAGCGAGAGGATCAGCGAGGTGACCACCTTGAGCAGCTCACTATGTTGGCCCAGTCCCTCCAGCAAGGCGCGGCCGAGGGCGGTAATAATGACAAAGCTGATGGGGAAGAGTAGACGGCTACTGCCACCCAGAGCGGTACGCCGTATGCCGGTGTAGGTCTTATGGGCCTGTTGCAGGCGCTGACCCCAGGTACGATGTATCAGCGAGGCGCTTAGGGCGGCAACGACGATGATGGTCATCTGTATCCAGCCCGCAGGCTGGGTAAAGAGCGAGGCAAATTGCAGTAGCACGGCATACAGAGGATCGGTGGATGGCATCAAAAGCTCCTTTTAGATAGCCCAAGTCTACAACGCCGAGGACAGCTATGTCATCGGACGGTTACCAGGATTAAGATCAAGAGCCTTCAATACTGTAGAACCGCTGCGCGTTTCATTCAGTACTTTTTCGCTTCGCTCAGATCGCGCAAAGGGCGCAGAGACGTAAAGGGCGCAAAGAAAAGATTAAAGATTGCTATGGTCAAGATGGTACGTTTAGTAGAAAGAGTACGAAATAATTACGTAGCACAAATCTACCAAAGTGTTTTTACTAGAATATTTCTTTCTCTGCGATCTTTGCGTCTCTGCGTTGAGATCTTTTGCTCTTGTAGTGTATTGATGCAGTATCACGCCATCGCAGTTAGAATGGGGAAAATATCAATATGGAGCCATTATGATAGGTCGCTTGCAGGGTATCCTGATCGAAAAACAGCCGCCTTCCTTGCTGATCGACGTCAATGGTGTCGGTTATGAGGTGGACGCACCCATGAGTACCTTCTACAACCTGCCTGCGGTGGGCGAGAAGCTCAGCCTGCATACCCATCTGCTGGTGCGTGAAGACGCGCAGTTGCTCTACGGCTTTTATACCCAAACCGAACGCGCCATGTTTCGCAGCCTGATTAAGGTCAGCGGTGTCGGTGCCAAGGTGGCACTGGCGATCCTCTCCGGCATCTCTGCGGGCGATTTTGTTCGCTGTGTGCAGGAAGACGATACCGCCTCGCTGGTGAAGCTGCCGGGCATCGGCAAGAAGACCGCCGAGCGCCTGATCATAGAGATGCGTGATCGCATCAAGGACTGGGGCGGCAGTGCCAGTGATTTTGTCTCCGCCACCTCACCGCTACAGGGTCAGGCCCGCGCCAATGATCCGGTGCGTGAGGCCAGCGCAGCCCTGGTGGCGTTGGGGTACAAGCTGCCCGAGGCCAGTCGCATGATCCAGGCCATCGGTAACACCGCCGACCTACCCACCGAAGAGATCATCCGCGCGGCGCTGAAAGGGGCCGTGGCATGATCGAAACCGACGATCTGAAACCGGATCGTATCATTAGTGCCGATGTGGCTGGGCGTGACGAGGCGGCGGTAGATCGCGCCATACGTCCGAAGACACTGGCCGACTATGTGGGCCAGCCGGCAGTGCGCGAGCAGATGGAGATCTTCATCCAGGCGGCGTGTAAGCGCAGCGAGGCGCTGGACCATGTGCTGATCTTCGGTCCCCCCGGTCTGGGCAAGACCACCCTGGCACACATCATTGCCAACGAGATGGGGGTGAACATGCGCCAGACCTCCGGTCCGGTGCTGGAACGCCCCGGTGATCTGGCGGCGCTGCTGACCAATCTGGAGCCTCACGACGTGTTGTTTGTGGACGAGATCCATCGTCTCAGCCCGGTGGTGGAGGAGGTGCTCTACCCGGCGATGGAAGATTACCAGTTGGACATCATGATCGGCGAAGGCCCTGCCGCCCGTTCCATCAAACTGGATCTGCCCCCCTTTACCCTGGTGGGGGCCACCACCCGTGCCGGACTGCTCACCTCGCCATTGCGTGACCGCTTCGGCATCGTGCAGCGGCTGGAGTTTTATAATCAGGTAGACCTGACCTCCATCGTCCACCGCTCGGCGAATATCCTTGGTATGGAGATCGAAGCGGATGGTGCGCGGGAGATCGCTCGTCGTTCCCGTGGTACACCACGTATAGCGAACAGATTACTACGCCGGGTACGCGACTATGCGGAGGTAAAGTCCGACGGTGACATCACCGACGCAGTGGCACAAAAGGCCCTCGACATGCTGGAGGTGGACGTACACGGTTTCGACATGATGGACCGCAAATTGCTGCTCACCATGATCGAGAAGTTTGATGGTGGACCTGTTGGCGTGGACAATCTGGCCGCCGCCATCGGTGAAGAGCGCGATACCATCGAGGATGTGCTGGAGCCCTACCTGATACAACAGGGTTTTATGATGCGCACCCCCCGTGGTCGTGTCGCCACACCTGCAGCCTATAGACACTTTGGTCTCAAGGCCCCCGGTCCGATGGTGCAGGATCTGTTTGATAGTGACAATAATTAAAAAGGTTTGCGAGTGAAGACATTTAGCTGGCCCGTGCGAGTCTATTACGAAGATACCGACTCCGGTGGTGTGGTCTATTACGCCAACTATCTCAAGTTCATGGAACGTGCGCGCAGCGAATGGTTGCGCAGCCTGGGCTTTGAACAGGATGAACTGATAGCAGAAGATGCTGTCCTATTCGCTGTGCGCTCGGTACAGGCAGATTATCTGTCACCGGCACGTTTTAATGACCTGCTAAACGTTAGCGCCAGGGTGATCAAACAGAGCAAGGTAAGCCTCAGTTTTGAACAGCAAATAACACGCGCAGACGATAATAAATTATTGTGTCAGGGTGAGATCAAGATCGTCTGTTTAGACACAGACAGCATGTCTCCCACACGCATACCTGAGAAAATAATGACAACGATTAAGGGGATGGATAGTGAAGGCTGAACTCTCTCTGGCCCACCTGTTTCTGGACGCCAGTCTGTTGGTGCAGATGATCATGTTGGCGCTGTTGGCCGCCTCGGTCTATTCCTGGACCCTGATCTTCTATAAACGAAAATTGTTTAGCCGTTTAGAGCTGTATGCCAACGCCTTTGAACAGCGCTTCTGGTCCGGCAAGGATCTGATGAGTCTGTTCAAGGAGAGCAAACAGCAGAGCAACCCCGCAGGTATGGATCTGATCTTCACGACCGGCTTTCGTGACTTTGCCCGTCTGCACAAACAGGGCAATGGTATCAGCGATCTGCAATGGCAGGCGATACAGCGCAACATGCGGGTGAGCATGAATCGCGAGCTGGACAGCATGGAAGATCGCCTTTCCAATCTGGCCACCATCGGCTCCACCAGTCCCTATGTGGGTCTGTTCGGTACCGTATGGGGTATTATGAGTTCCTTTACCGCCCTGGGCAGTGTGCAACAGGCGACCCTGGCACTGGTGGCACCGGGCATCGCCGAGGCGCTGTTTGCGACGGCGATGGGTCTGTTTGCTGCGATACCGGCGGTGGTCAGTTACAACCGTTACTCCTCGCAGATAGAACGCATGGCCAATCGTTATGAAAACTTTATCGATGAATTTGTTTCGGTACTAATGCATAACGCCTCCGCCAGTGACGTGGAAGGCGAAAGCAATACCGGGAGTCGCCTCGACGCCGGTCTTGAAGCCAGCACCGAATCCGCTTCCGAGCCCACATCTGAAAAAGAGACACCTGCCACCCTTGGTCCGGGTGCAGAAGCCTGATGGCGGGACGTCGTCAGCGCAAGCGCCCCATCTCGGAGATGAATGTGGTGCCCTACATCGATGTGATGCTGGTGCTACTGGTGATCTTTATGATCACCACTCCCTTGCTCTCACAAGGCGTTAAGGTGGAGTTGCCCAAGGCCAGCTCCGAGATCATGCCGCCACAAAAACAGGAACCGATCATTGTCTCGGTGGACAAGCAGGGCAGTCTCTATCTCAATCGTTCCAGCCAGCCCGAGGCCCCCATCGATGAGACCAGCCTGGTAAATCGGGTGGCGGCACTGTTACGTCTGCATCCGGACACCCCGGTGATGGTGCGCGGTGATCATCAGGTGGACTATGGCGCGGTGGTGATGGCAATGGGGTTGTTACAAAAGGCCGGCGCGCCTAGCGTGGGTCTGATGACCCAGCCTGCGGAGCAATGAAGATGTTCGCACCGGGAGAGGCTCTGGGAGAGTATAAAAGACCGTTTATCTTCGCCTTGCTGGTGCATCTGGGGGTGGTGATTGTGTTGAGTGCCAATATCACTCTCGACAGCAGACCTACTCCGGTACAGATACAGAGTGAGCAGCCGGACATTGTTCAAGCGGTGGCGGTGGATGAGTCGCAGGTACAGGCGCAGATGGACGAGATCCGCGCGGCAGAAATAAAACGCAAACGCCAGCAAGAGGCGAAGCAAAAAAGCCTCGACAAACAGGCCTCCGACGCAAAACGTCAACGCAAGGCCGAAGAGCAGCGTCTGGCGAAGGTTAAGAAACAACGCAAGGAACAGGCGCAAAAGCAGAAGCAAGAATCCCAGCGTCTGGCAGAGTTAGAGAAACAGAATAAAAAGGAGAAGGCGCAGCTGGAAAAGATCCAGTCCGAGGCGCGTCAGGCAGAAGATGAAAAAAGGCGTTTGCAGGAAGAGGCCGCCCGCCGCAAACAGCTGAAAGAGGAACAACAGCTGCTGGCCAAAGAACAGGCCAAACGCGATGCCAAACAACGCGCGGTATCGCAAAAAGAGAGTCTGCGTTATATCGCCCTGATGCAGGACAAGGTCAAGCGTAACTGGATCAATCCGCTGGCGAGTAAGAAAGGATTGGAGTGTGTGGTGCGGGTGCGGCTGAATACCTCCGGCAAGGTCTTGCTGGTGCAAGTGGTACATGGCAGCGGCAACACGGCCTTTGATCGATCGGTAGAGGCGGCGGTATTAAAATCCTCACCGTTGCCTCTGCCCAAGGAGCCGACCATTATGGAAGGTTTTCCTGAATTAAGATTTAAATTTACCCCGCAATAGTGAAGGACAGTATGAGACAGGTTTGGATTTTTTTGACATTCATCGGCTGGCTCTGGAGCAGCAGCGCACAGGCGATACTGACCATCGAGATCACCGAAGGGGTGGATGGTGCGCTGCCCATCGCGGTATTGCCCTTTAGTTGGCAGGGCAAGGGTGCCGCGCCTGAGGATATCGCCGCCATCATCGCCGCCGATTTACAACGCAGCGGCCGCTTTGCACCGCTGGATATCAAGCAGGCAGATGAGCAGGCCACATCGAAGGCTGCGGTGGATTTTAAGCTCTGGCGCGGTCGCGGCATCGACCATCTGCTGGTGGGTAAGGTTCTGCCTGCAAAGCAGGGCAAGTACACCGTACAGTTTCAGTTATTCGATGCCATCAAGGGCGAACAACTGGCCGGTTACAGCATGAGCGCAGAGGACAAACACCTGCGCCAACTGGCTCATCGTGTCAGTGATATCGTATTTGAGTCCCTGCTAGGGGTGCCCGGTGCCTTTGATACCAAGATCGCCTATGTCACCGCCACAGAGAAAAACAGACAGCGCAGCTATCAATTGGCGGTGGCCGATGCCGATGGGGTGAATGAACAGATCATTCTCAGTTCTAAGCAGCCGCTGATGTCCCCCAGCTGGTCACCGGATGGTCAGCGTCTGGCCTATGTGAGTTTTGAAAACAAACGCCCGCAGATCTTTGTGCAGACCATCAGCAGCGGTAAGCGTGAGATGGTGGCCAGCAATGCCGGACTGAACAATGCGCCGACGTGGTCACCCGATGGCACACGTCTGGCCATGACCCTGTCGCAGGATGGCAACGCCGAGATCTATGTGCTCAATCTGGCCAATAAGCGTCAGCATCGCATCACCCGTCACTACGCCATCGATACCGAGGCCAGTTGGGCCCCGGATGGCAAGAGCCTGGTGTTCACCTCGGATCGGGGTGGTCGTCCACAGCTCTACCAGATCAAGCTGGACAGTCAGGGACGCCGACAGGCCAGTCCCAAGCGCCTGAGTTTTCAGGGCAACTATAACAGTCGAGCGGTTTACTCCGCCGATGGCGAACGTCTGGCCTTTGTACACGGCAAGGACGGACGTTTTACCATCGCGGTGATGGATCTGAAACGCGGCAGTATGTTGGTGGTGGCCGATACCCGTCTGGGCGAGTCACCCAGTTTTGCCCCCAATGGCATGATGGTGATCTACGCCGCAGAGAAGGATGGCAAAGGGGTACTGGAAGCGGTCTCCGTTGAAGGCCGGGCCAGGCAAAGATTAGGACTACAGACCGGAGATGTAAGGGAGCCGGCCTGGTCACCCTATTTAAGCAAGCGCTGATGAGATATGTCCACGTGGCGAAGTCATCAGGCTGAGCAAAAGTATTAAGCATCAGGAGAAGCATATGAACGTATTTAAGGCATTACTGGTACTGGTATTCAGCGTCACGCTGTTAACCGGCTGCCCATCCACCCCGAGCAGGGATGATAGCAATGGTGGTCGGGGGGGCGGTGCCGGTGCAGGGTCAGAAGGCAGTGGCGTGCAAGGGCAAGGTGCCGATATGTCCGGCGGTGTCAGCGCCATGTCGCTGCAAGACCCCGCCTCAACGTTAAGCAAAAGGGTGATCTATTTTGATTACAACAGCGCTGCCATTAGCGATGAGGGCCGCGAGCTGATCGATTTGCACGCGCAGTATCTGAGCGCACACCCCGAGAGCAAGGTGGTATTGGAAGGTCATACGGATGAGCGTGGTTCACGTGAGTACAACATCGCCCTGGGTGAACGTCGTGCCGCTGCAGTACAAAAGATCATGCAACTGCTGGGTGTCAGTGCCACACAGTTACAGGCCATTAGCTTTGGTGAAGAGCGTCCGGTAGATCCCGGACACATGGACGATGCCTGGCAGGCAAATCGTCGCGTAGAACTCCTTTATACGGAACACAGATAGTCCTATGAAAAGATTGATCCTGATACCCCTGTTGCTAAGCGCCCCATTGCTGTGGGCGGCAGAGAAAAACACCCCAGCCCAGCCGGCAGATCTGGAGAGCCGGGTACAACGTCTGGAGCGTGTGCTTGGTGGTAAGGCCTTGGTGGATATGCAGTTGCGTCTGGAACAGTTGCAACAAGAGGTACAGCAGCTGCGTGGTGATCTGGAGCAACAGAACTACCAGATAAAGGAGATAAAGGGGCATCAGCGCGATCTCTATGCAGACATCGACCGTCGCCTGCTGGCTCTGGAACGCGGCGGGGCAGGGAATGGTGGTGGTGCAAATGGCGGCGAACAGACGACCGAGCCACAGGGACAAGTGCCCAGCCAGGAAGAACAAGCCGCCTACCAAAAGGGCATCGACCTGTTGCAGGAGTTTAAGTATGGGCAGGCAGCGCAGTCCTTCGCCGCCTACCTGAAGGCCTTTCCCAAGGGACGCTACGCCCCCATCGCCCTTTACTGGCTGGCAGACGCCTACTACTCGGACCGCAAGTACAAACAGGCCATCAGCCAGTACCAGCGGTTACTGAAAGACTATCCCGACAACAGCAAGGCGGTACAAGCACGGCTGAAGATTGGTTACAGCCAGGCAGAGCTGAAGCAGTGGAAGGCGGCTCGCCAGAGTATGGAAGCGGTGATCAAGCTACATCCCAAGTCCACCGAGGCGAGTCTGGCGCAGCGTTATCTGCAACGTCTGAAACAACAGGGCCATTAGGGCGCGCTGTGCGCGCCATTCGGGATTTATGTCGGCCACGGGCCGACCTATGCTATAGGGTGTGCCGTGCGCACCATTCGGCGTTTATGTCGGCCGCGGGCCGACCTATGTTATAGGGCGTGCCGTGCACGCCTTTCGGCGTTTATGTCGGCCGCGGGCCGATATGGTATAGGGTGTGCCGTGCGCGCCATTCTGGGTTCACGTCGGCCACGGGCCGACCTATGTTATAGGGCGTGCCGTGCGCGCCGATTGGGGTTCATGTCGGCCATGGGCCGATATGGTATAGGGTGTGCCGTGCGCGCCATTCGGCATTCACGTCGGCCACGGGCCGACCTATGTTATAGGGTGTGCCGTGCGCGCCATTCGGGGTTTATGTCGGCCACGGACCGACCTATGTTATAGGGCGTGCCGTGCGCGCCATTCGGGATTTATGTCGGCCACGGGCCGACCTATGTTATAGGGCGTGCCGTGAGCGCCATTCGGCGTTTATGTCGGCCACGGACCGACCTATGTCATAGGGCGTGCCGTGCGCACCTATGGGCTTGATTCCGTACCAGGGTACGGAGTGTAAGATTGCTACCCGGCTCAAGTCATCAGGATAGGCACACCATGTCAGATTGCTGCAGCACCAATAATTCTAGTACAGGCACCACTACTTCCAACGATGCATGCGCCACCCCCGCGCAGCGTAAGCGTGCCTGTCCGGTGGACGGCAGCTTCGCTACCGAGGTTAAGGTCGAGACCCTGTTGCACCACCTCAAGGCACCCTGGGCGCAGACACTGACCGAGCAGAAGTATTACTTTTGCGACAATCCCGATTGCGCTGTGGTCTACTTTGGTGAGGACGGCACTCTGTTCTCCCTGACGGAGATCCGTGGGTCGGTGGGGCAGAAGCAGTCCGGCCCGGACAAACTGCTGTGCTACTGCTTTGGTGTCAGCCAGGGGGAATATCTACGTGACCCAGCGATCAAGGATTTCGTCGTTGCCCAGACCAAGGCCGGCAGTTGTGCCTGTGACAGCCGCAACCCCTCCGGCCGTTGCTGCCTGAAAGACTTTCCCAAGCTTGCTAAATAATCCCGTTAGTATCGATGCGGTATAGGTCCGGCCGTTTTTCCGTTGCGGATGCGGCGGGCCTTTGGGCTATAATGGCCGCCTCCATTTTTTCGGATCGTGCCGATGCTCAAACCGGTTCAATATGATGTGGCAGCGGATACGCTGCGCATCACAGAAATCTTCTACTCCCTACAGGGTGAGTCCCGTACGGTAGGCTGGCCGACGGTCTTTGTGCGCCTCACCGGTTGCCCGCTGCGCTGCAACTACTGTGACAGCGAATATGCTTTCAGTGGTGGTGAGGATATGGCGCTGGATGCGATCCTCGCTCAGGTAGAGTCCTACTCGCCTCACTATGTCTGCGTTACCGGTGGTGAGCCACTGGCGCAACGGGCCAGCCTCAATCTGCTGACACGGCTATGCGATGTTGGTTACGAGGTCTCGCTGGAGACCAGTGGCGCACTGGATATCGCTCCGGTAGACCCTCGGGTGATACTGGTGATGGATATGAAGACCCCGTCCTCCAACGAGGAAGAGAAAAATCTGCTGCATAACCTGGCGCTGTTGCACGTCAAGGACCAGCTCAAATTTGTCATCGCCGATCGTGCCGACTACGACTGGGCCTGTGCCCTGGTGAAGCAGCATATGCTGGAGGCACAGTGCGAGGTGCTGTTCTCTCCGGTACACGGTGCGCTGGCAGCGCAGCATCTGGCACAGTGGATCCTGGAAGATCGTCTGCAGGTACGGTTTCAGTTGCAGCTGCACAAGATCCTTTGGGGCGAGGAACCGGGGAGATGAGTTATGACAAAGGCAATAAGCGCGCGGTGGTACTACTCTCCGGTGGACTGGACTCGGCCACCACCCTGGCGATGGCACAGCAGCAGGGTTTTGACTGCTATGCCCTCAGCTTTCACTATGGTCAGCGTCATATCAGTGAGCTGAAGGCTGCCAACCGGTTGGCCAGTTCCATGGGGGCCATCGAGCACAAGGTGATCAAGCTGGACCTGCGTGCCATTGGTGGCTCGGCCCTCACCGACGACACCATCGACGTACCGGAGACCATGGGCACAGACGAGTCCAAAATCCCGGTCACCTACGTCCCCGCTCGCAATACCGTGTTTCTCTCATTGGCGCTGGGCTGGGCCGAGGTACTGGAGGCACAGGACATCTTCATTGGTGCCAATGCGGTGGACTATTCCGGTTATCCCGACTGTCGTCCGGCCTTTATCGAGGCCTTCGAGGCGCTGGCCAATGTCGCCACCAAGGCCGGGATCGAGGGCCACCCCTTTCGTATCCATGCGCCGCTGATCCATATGAGCAAGGCCGAGATCATCCAGACCGGGACCGTCCTGGGGGTGGATTATGGCCAGACCCTCTCCTGCTATCAGGCCGATGCGGAGGGGCTGGCCTGCGGCGTATGCGACTCCTGCCGCCTGCGCGCCGAGGGCTTTGCTGCTGCCGGTATTCCGGACCCCACCAGCTATCTGAATAAATAGTTCGTATTTATGCCTGGGTGACAGATCACCCCAAGCTGCGATAAAATGAGCGGCTTACGTGTGGAGTAAATGCTAGTACGGGTCAACAAGACTAATCATAAAAAAGGATGCGGAGCTGTAGCGGCAGACATCCAGGAGGCAACACCAATGTTCTTTGAAAATTTCGCCGGCGCACAGTCGTTTATGCTGTGGGCAACCTTCATCATCGCCATCATCATGGGCGCGGTGGTCAACAAAACCAATTTTTGCACCATGGGTGCCATCTCTGATCTGGTTAACATCGGCGACAAGGGCCGCATGCGCGCCTGGTTGTTCGCCATCGCCGTGGCCATGATCGGTGTGGTGGTACTGGAAAGTATGGGCATGGTGAATGCAGATTCTGCCTTCCCTCCTTACCGTGGCAGCAACTTCGTCTGGTTCGAGAACATCCTCGGTGGCATCATCTTCGGTATCGGTATGACCCTGGCCTCCGGCTGTGGTAACAAGACCCTGATCCGCATCGGTGGCGGTAATCTGAAGTCCATCGTGGTACTGGCCGTTATCGCCGTCATCGCCTACTTCATGGTGGTTCCATTCCCCGGTAGTGATCAGACTCTATACTCCACCCTGTTCTACAGCTGGATGCAGCCTATGCAGGCAAGCCTCTCCACCAACCAGGATCTGGGTAGCCTCATCGCCGGTGCCGACTCCGCCCTCAACGCACGTCTGATCATCGGTCTGGTTCTGGCTGCTGGCATCCTCTACTGGGTATTCAAGTCTGCCGAGTTCCGCGCCGAGAAGGACAACATCCTTGCGGGTATCGTTGTCGGTCTGGCAGTCCTGGCCGCCTGGTACATCACCAGCAACGTTGCCATCGGTACCGCTGAAGAGTCCATGAGTCTCTCTTCTTACTACGGTGAATGGGACATGTTGGCCGATTCCGATGCGGGTAAGCCTGCGGCAGGCGCGGCGTTGAGCCCCCAGTCCTTCACCTTCATCAATCCCATGGGT